>JAYKIP010000123.1:0-2913 GCA_035286205.1 Merismopediaceae cyanobacterium | reverse complement strand
TGTACCGCCTTTTCAATAATCGAATCAGCAACCTGGGGATGAAAATCTAAAAACTCCGTTAAGGCTTCCCCCACCAAAGAATCCACAATCCCCCGCACCTCTGTATTGCCTAATTTGGTCTTGGTTTGACCTTCAAACTCTGGATCGGGAACCTTCACCGAAATGACAGCCGTTAACCCTTCACGGACATTTTCTCCCCCTAAATTTGCCTCATTTTCCTTAATTTTGTTACGCTTACGAGCAATATTATTCAACGTCCGGGTGAGAACAGTTTTTAAACCTTCTAAATGGGTTCCGCCGTCAATGGTACGAATATTATTGGCAAAGCCTAAAAGATTGTCATTATAGGCATCAATACACCATTGCAACGCCACTTCCACCTGCACATCATTGCGTTCCCCCGACACATAAATAATGTCATGGAAAGCTTCTTTTTCCTTTGTCATATAGGCGACATATTCCTTAATCCCGCCTTCGTAAATATAGGTTTCAATATGGGCTTCGGCTGGCCGTAAATCACTAAAGGTAATCTTGACCCCGGCATTCAAGTAGGCTAATTCCCGCAAACGACCCGATAAAACATTGTATTCAAACTCAATGCCCCCCGTAAAAATTTCAGTATCCGGTAAGAAACACACCGAAGTCCCCGTTGAATGTTCCGCGTTCGGCTTTTCCTCTAGTTCTGTAGCCGGGATGCCCCGCTCAAACCGTTGCCGATGTTCTTTGCCATTACGCCAAACCGTTACTTCAACCCATTCAGACAAGGCATTAACAACGGAAATCCCGACCCCGTGTAAACCGCCCGATACCTTGTAACCGCCGCCACCAAACTTACCGCCCGCGTGCAGTACCGTTAAAACCGTTTCTAAAGCCGATTTGCCCGTTGTAGGATGAATATCGGTGGGGATGCCGCGACCGTTATCCGTGACCCGTACCGACCCATCCGCTTCAATGGTGATCTCAATATGGGTGCAGTAACCCGCGAGGGCCTCATCAATGGCGTTATCTACGACTTCGTAAACCAGGTGGTGTAAACCCCTCGGCCCGGTGGTACCGATATACATCCCCGGCCGCTTACGGACAGGCTCTAATCCTTCTAGGACTTGAATTTGATCGGCACTGTAGTTACTGGTCATAAAATCTCCCGAATCAGGTTTCACCCAGGGTTAAACTGCGATGATGACAAAAGTCTCCAAAATTCTAACACAAAAGGGTTAAGGACAAACTGAGGTAAATTAGAGAGAGGAATTGAAAAGGGGTATATCCTCTCCGAAAAAAGGGGATTAGACGCAGGATTTGCCTTCTATCTAGGGTGACTTAACCCAGAACGTTCTGTAAGCGGCTTTGATCCCAACCTTTTTGGTTTAATAGCAACCAGGATTGAATTAAATCAGGGCCTTGGACAGTTCCCATTAACCCCGCCCGCAGGGATTTCATCACGACTCCTTTTTTTACCCCCAGGGTTTTGGTGATTTGGTTAATCTGTTCTTTGGCCGATGTCTCGGTTAGGGGTTCCGGCGATCGCAGAAAGGTGAGAACCTGGGTTAGGACTTCTTTTGCGCCGGGTTGGGCTAATTGTTGTTGACCGTCCGGTTGCAGAGGCACGGTTTCGGTGAGTAATAACTGACTTTCTTTAACGGCATCGGTTAACCGAGTCAAACTGGGGGCGATTAATGTGGCTAATGGTTCTAACCAAGCTTGATCCTGGGCGAGATCAAACGCATAACCGGCGGCTTGCCAATAGGGCAGTAAAAGGGGAACCAATTCTGAGGCGGGTAAACTGTGCAGATATTGGCTATTGATCCAGTCCAATTTATCCCAGTCAAATTTGGCCCCCGCTTTATTAACCCGGTCTAAGCTGAAGGATTGGGCGGCTTCGGCTAGGCTAAAAATTTCCTGGGTCGAGTCGGGGGGAGTCCATCCCAACAAGCTCATATAATTGGCGATCGCCTGGGGTAAAAAGCCTAATTCTTTAAAATCATCAATAGAAGTAACCCCGTCCCGTTTCGATAATTTTTTCCCTTCCTTATTAAGAATCAAGGGCGTGTGGGCAAACACCGGAACAGTTGCACCGAGGGCTTCATAGAGCAAAATTTGTTTAGCGGTATTGGCAATATGGTCTTCCCCGCGAATAACGTGGGTAATCTGCATCTCAATGTCATCCACCACCACCGCCAGATTATACAAGGGTTGACCAAAGGCTGACCCCGGCTGTTCAGGAGTCCGAGCAATGACCATATCTCCCCCCAGGTCACTACCTTTCCAGACCACTTTGCCGCGCACTTGATCCTGCCAGACAATTTCCCGGTCATCTTCAATTTGGAAACGAATCACGGGTTGACGACCCTCGGCAATAAAAGCCGCTTCCTGGTCGGGGGTTAAATGGCGATGGCGATTATCGTAGCGGGGGGCCAAATTGGCCGCTTTTTGTTGTTCCCGCATTTGCTCCAGTTCTTCGGGGGTACAGTAACAGCGATAGGCTAATCCCTTATCCAAGAGGGTTTGAATGGCTTGGCGATAATGGTCTAACCGTTGGGTCTGGAAAAACGGGCCTTCATCCCAATTCAAGCCTAACCAGCGCAGTCCCGACAAAATATTCTCGGTATATTCGGGTTTTGAGCGTTCCAAGTCCGTATCTTCAATGCGGAGAATAAATTGACCGCCCTGGTGACGAGCAAAAAGCCAGTTAAAAACCGCCGTTCTGGCCGTGCCAATATGTAGGTTACCTGTAGGGCTAGGGGCGATACGCACTCTGACGGTCACGGTATTCTCCTTGCGAATGATGACTAAAGTTGGGTTGTGGACAGTCCTCTATCGTAGCCTAAGCCGTCCTGCTCTGTTCCAAGAATTTTGATTTCTAGGGGGGTAGCACTTTTCAAGTCGAGGATTTTCTGGGTAAAGTGGAGGTGAGGT
>JAYKIP010000122.1:0-5273 GCA_035286205.1 Merismopediaceae cyanobacterium | reverse complement strand
AAATTTATAGAAAAATATCTGATCAATATACTAAAAAGAAAACTCTATTAAAGCATTATTCTGAGAATCCTAGTTTTAAAATTTTTATTGAAGATCTACAAGCCAGAAATATTTCCACTTAATTCATATTTTGATACAAACTTGGCTGTCTTCTTTTGATAGGTTTTCTGATAGACTGTTTAAAGAATTTTTGTCTCATTCATTGACTGGACAATCCAGCAGTTTCCTAAGACGGTCTAATAATTCGGGAAATGCTTTGACGGTTTGGGTTAATTTTTCGGCTTCAAAATGATTGAGTTGTTCCGCAAATTGCTCTAAATACTCCTGTAAGGGAAGCCAAGGATAATGACGATTGAGTTCCTGTAAACGCGATAAAAATTTTTTTAGCTCCCTGGTAATCATTAATTTTTCGAGTCTTGGCCAATGCTGTTCAGCTTCCAGGGTCAGGGCTTTTAAAAGTTGAGGATCGGGAGAAATGAAGTTAGATTGAGGGGCAAGCAGTAGTGGGGATGAGGGAATTTCTACTGTATTTTCTCGTTTTAAGAAAGGCTTTAAGGTGGTGATTAATTGTTGACGACTGACGGGTTTACTTAAAAATCCTTGACACAGAGTCGCCATTTGTTTTTGGGTACGGTTGAGGGAAGAAGCGGTGAGAATAATAATGGGAATTGAATGGGTCTTGGGGTCTTGTTTGAGAGCCTCGGCAACGGCATGACCGTCCATATTGGGCATTCGCATATCTAACAGCACGATGTCGGGTAATTCCTGTTGGGCGATCGCCAGGGCTTGGGTAGAATCCTGTAGGAGAATGAGGTGATGGGATGTGCCGCTGAAATAGCTTTGAATTAAAGCTAAATTAGAAGAAATATCATCTATAACGAGAATTTTGGCGGGTTGAAATTGGCGAAAACTTTCTTCAATGATGGGGGATTGAGTCGGGGTTTTAGTCTCGGCCACAATAATCTGAGAAAATACTAAAGAAAAGGTGCTACCTTGTCCCAGGGTACTCGTCACCGCAATTTTTCCTTCTAACATTTCCACCAATCGTCGGGTAATCGTTAATCCAAGGCCGGTTCCTCCGTATTTACGGTTACATTGTCCTTCACTTTGGGTAAATAAATCAAAAATGCGTTCCTGATCCGAGGGGCTAATGCCAATGCCCGTATCGCTAATTTCTAGCATTAAATTAATCGTAGGCATATTTTCCATCAGTTGTATCGCATTTTGAGCAGTATGGGTAATAGTGACGGTCACTCCCCCTTCTTCGGTAAACTTTAACGCATTGCCAACGACATTAAAAAGAATTTGTCGTAAACGAATTTCATCGAATAAAATGGTATCTGGGACTTCCTCGGCGATCGCCCAGGTCAAGTTTAACTTTTTTTGTTGAGCCGTGATCGAAAAAATCTGAGCTATTTCCTGAATTAACGTTCGCAGAGAAAAGACTTCATACTGTAATTCTAATTTTCCAGCTTCAATTTTAGACAGATCTAAAATATCATTAATTAAAGCCATGAGAGTTTGACCCGCCGCTTCAATCGTCTTCAGATAACGACGGGGTTGTTCGTCAATTAAAATTTCTTTTAAGACTTCACAAAATCCCAAAATAGCATTCATAGGAGTCCGAATTTCATGGCTCATATTCGCCAGGAACTCGCTTTTCATGTGATTAGCAGAATCCGCCGCAATTTTTGCTAATTGTAACTCTTCATTTTGGATTTTTAATTGCTCATTTGCTCGGTGGAGAGCCTGGGTTCGATCGCGCACTTTCTTTTCTAATAATTCATTATTCTGCTCTAATAAGGCTTGATGGAGTCGTTGACTGGTAATATCATTAATGGCAATAACAATACTGATATTATTCGCTTCCGTATCCGTAGTGCCTTTGAGTTCTAGGTAAGTTGCAGAAATATTGAAAAAGCGTCGTTTTCCTTGAAAATAAAATTCGTAATCGCCAACCACTTTACCCCGGCAATGAAGAGCTAACGTAAAGGGATGTTGGGCCACCGTGACCGGTTTTTCCTGTTGATAAAGGGGAAAAATTTCGACAATGGATTTTCCTAAAATCAAAATATGTAGTTTTTGGACTAAATGATCAAAGGGCTTATTGCACCATTGAATTTTGCCCTGGTCATCTGTCCAGGCGATCGCATTCTCAATCGCACCGAGAGCCACCTCCATTTTTCCCAGGGTGGCCCGGAGTTCTCTTTTTTGTTCTAGCCAATAGTCCGGTACTTGCTCAGAAGTCATGGGGGTGATTCGCCATCTCCTAGGTCTTGCTCGACAGCTAAAGGTCGTAACATCGCGCCAAATAGCCATTCCCCGTTGACTTTTTCTGCGAGAATAAAATGTTCTGAGAGAATTTCCCGCTCATCTTTGGTAAAGACCATGAGTTCTAAAGGATGGTTTAATACCTGGGCAACTTCCGTCGCCCGAAAACGCGAAAAGCCAAGATGATGAGCATCCCGAAAAGTTAGGGGTAAAATCACGGAAATCATTTGTCCGATAATCTCAGGCGATCGCCAACCCGTCAAGGTTTCAAAGGCTGGATTCACTTCTACCACGATCCCTTCTTGATTGGCAATCACGATCGCCGCCGTTTGTTGTCGCAATTCCGTTAAATTCGTTGGGTAAATCATATTCTTGTTGGTTGGTGTTGGCGATCAATATCCCATCAACCAGAAAATTTTAGAGGGTGACCGTAAAAATCGCCCCCTGGGGTTGATTCTTGGATAAGGTCAGGGTACCACCCATGGCTTCTACGGTCATTTTACAAAAAGCCAAACCCAGGCCAATTTGAGACACATCTTGACGGGTTTCGCCAATTTCAAAGACCTTAAAGATTTCCATCTCTCGGCTTTTATCAATGCCTTGCCCCTGATCGCTGACGATCACCTGTAACTGTTGATCGGGTAAGGGCAAAATGGAAAGATGCACCACACTATCCGTCGGAGAAAATTTAAAGGCATTAATCAAGAGGTTGTCTATGACCCGTTGCAGAAGATTTTCGTCTATTTTGACGGGGTACGTTTTGGCAGGAAGCTCGGCTTCAAGACGGACATGATAGGCACTAGCAATGGATTGAAATTCGGTCAGAATATTTTCGCCAAAGGTCTTTAAATCGGTGATACTTTCCTGAATAGATAATTTGCCCGCTTCGAGTTTGGCCATCAATAATAAATCATTGATCATATTATTTAATCGCTTGCCGGATATTAACATTTGTCTTAGCCGGTTGCTCATCCGGTCTTTTTTATCGGGATGATCCAGATATTGCAGGACAATTTCAATGCCCAGGAGAATGCTTAACAAAGGATTCCGTAAATCGTGGACGATCATATTAGACAGATTTTCCCGATTTTGTAAGGCTTCTTCCCGGAGGGTAATCAGATGAGCTAATTGATCGTACTGGGCTTTGATGCGGAGGAGAGAGTTAACCCGCGCTCGTAATTCTAGGCGATCAAAGGGTTTGCTAATAAAATCGTCGGCTCCTTCGTCGAGGCAATTGGCTAAGTCACTTTTGGTATTGAGAGCCGTCACCATTAAAATAGGAATCCGTTGGTAGCGGGAATCTTGTTTGAGTTTGCGACAGACTTCAATGCCGTTCATTTCTGGCATCATGACATCGAGAAGAATCAAGTCCGGATAGGTTTTTTCGAGGAGCGTAAAGGCTTTGGCTCCACTGGAAGCGTATAAAAGTTCTGTGTCTTCATTTTCTAAAAAGCTCACTAAGGTGTCAAAATTGGCAATTTGATCATCAATGACTAACAGGATTTTCGGAGAAGCGGTCATAGGGTTCAAAAAGGTTTGGGGATAAGATGGTTAACAGTGAGGTTAATAGTAATCGTTATATACTTGGCACGGTCATAGATTGTGATTTTTGCCCCCTAAATCCCCCAATACTGAGGGACTTTAAAAGCCATACACAAAGAACGGTTCCCCCCAAAGTTGGGGGGCTAGGGGGGCTAAACTTAAAAACGCAAATTATCACCGTGCTAGGTATAGAAGAGATTCAAGGGAGACATTTAGGGGGAAGGTAATAATAATTTTTGGATGGTTTCGATTAATAATTTGAAGCGGATGGGTTTGGTGAGATAGTCATTGGCCCCGGCTTCTAAGCATCGTTCTTTGTCGCCCGGCATGGCGAGGGCGGTTAAGGCAATGATCGGAATGTGGGCTATGTCAGGGTTAGAACGGATCTGGGCGATCGCCTCTAGCCCATTGAGTTTTGGCATTTGAATATCCATCAAAATCAGGTCAGGAAGATGGGTGTGAACAAGAGAGAGAGCCGCTTCGCCATCGTGAGCGATGAACATTTGATAGCCCTTTTGGGAGAGGTAATCCTGTAGGGTATCGCGGTTCGCTTCATTGTCATCGGCTAACACAATCACTGGGGAGCGGGTGGCAGTGGGAACCCCCTGAGCATCCAGGGCATTTGTTTCGCTGAGGAGCGGGGCGGTCGTTAAAGCCGAGAGGGGATGATAGGGAAAATACAGGGTAAAACAACTACCTTTGCCCAACTCACTGGTTACGGTCACTCGTCCCTGATGGGCTTCTACCAATCGTTTCACCAGGGCGAGACCCAATCCCGTTCCTTCGTATTGCCGGCTTAAACTACTATCAATCTGTTCAAAGGGTTCAAAGAGTTTGTTAAAATGCTGGGGATCAATGCCAATCCCGGTATCACGAACGGAGATGGCGACTTCTTCGTTTTCCTGGTGAATGCTGAGGGTAACGGTTCCTCCCGATGGGGTAAATTTCAGGGCATTACTTAATAGGTTTACCACACATTGAAAAATTCGTCTTTCATCGAGGAGAAGGGAACCCAACGGAGTCGCAATTTGTGAGTTGAGATGCAGATCTTTGTCTTGAGCAATTTGTTGTACCATCGCTAGACTATCGTGACAAACCTGGGTCAAATTGACAGGAATTAAATCCAGGTCTAACCGGCCCGATTCAATGCGCGAGAAGTCCAGAATATCATTAATTAAATTGAGGAGATGACGACCACTTTTTTCGATTTGTTTAAGGGCTTTTTCTTGACGGGCGGTAATCTCCCCAAAGGTTTTTTCCTGGAAGGCTTCGGACATTCCCAAAATGGAGGTGAGGGGGGTGCGTAATTCATGGCTCATGTTGGCCAAAAATTCATCTTTGAGACGGGTAGCTCGCGCCAGGGCTTCATTGGATAGGGCCAGTTGTTTATTCCGTTCCGTGAGTTGGGTAAAGAGGTTAGCCTGTTGAATGGCGATCGCCAGTTGTTGACTAATTTGTTG
>JAYKIP010000121.1:0-3087 GCA_035286205.1 Merismopediaceae cyanobacterium | reverse complement strand
CCAATGATCAACCAGGGACTGCGGCCAGAATTGCCTGGTCTGGGTGTGGAGAATTTATCCCGGTGAAAAAGGTCACAGTGAATCGTTTACGTCAGACCATTCAAAAAGTGTTAACGGAACCGTCCTATCGGCAAAATGCCCTGAGATTACAGGCGGATATTCTTCAGTCCGGTGGGGTTGAACAAGCGGCAACCCTGATTGAACAGGCCATTACGACTGGTAAACCGGTTGAACGCATTCCATCAATCTAAAAAATCCTATGACGATCGCCCCTTTATTTTTCCGGCCTTCCCTGGAATGGGAACTGCTCCCCGATGATTACCCCCTCCCCGATGACCCTGTGGATAATACAACTCAGCCCCTATTAGCCGAAGCCCTGCGGGAAAGTCTGGATCTGGCGGATTTATTACCACCCTTGGGGTTTGTGGCCACCAATTTAGGGATCTGTACGAAAGTGGCGGGGCAATTTGTCGTTAAGGCTCCGGATTGGGTTTATGTCCCCCAGACGGCTCAACGTCTTGACCAGCGTCGTAGTTATACCCCGGAACGAGAAGGCTCCTTACCGCTCCTGGTCTTGGAATTTTTATCGGAAACCGAAGGGGGAGAATATTCCCTTGACCCCAACTATCCCTACGGCAAATGGTATTTTTATGAACGTCTGTTACAGGTTCCCTACTATGGCATTTTTGAACCCCAACAGGGTCGCCTAGAGGTTTATCAGTGGGAGCAGGGTCATTATCAGCGTCTTCTGCCCAATCCCCAACAGCACTATTGGATTGAACCGCTTCATTTATTTTTAGGGGTATGGTCGGGGGAGCGATCGCAGCGATCGGGTTATTGGTTACGGTGGTGGGATGCCCAGGATAACCGCTTACTTTGGGGAGTCGAACGTATCGCCCTCGAACAGGAAAAAGTGCAACAGGAGCGACAACGGGCTGATCGCCTGACGGAACAGTTACGCGCTTTAGGGATTGAACCCGAAGCTTAAGGAGTGTTTCGTTTGCCAGATTCCCCCTAGGCTTTAGACTGTAAGCAGACCAGTCACGAGGAAAAACCCATGCTTTTAGAGGATGTATTAGGGGAAACCAAAGCTCATAAAGACAGTAAAGAACCTAAAGACCTGAAAAAAAGCAAAAAGTTGGCCTCGGTCTGGTCTATTGAAGAGAGCGAAAATCTTTATCGGATTTCAGGGTGGGGCCATCCCTATTTTTCCATTAATGCGGTGGGCCATGTGACGGTTTCTCCCCAGGGTGATCGCGGCGGCTCGTTGGATTTATTGGAGTTAGTGGAAGCCCTACGACAACGCAAATTAGAATTACCGTTATTACTGCGCTTTTCTGATATTTTAGCTGACCGGATTGACCGCTTAAATGCCTGTTTTGCCAAGGCGATCGCCCGCTATAAATACGATGGCATTTATCAGGGAGTTTATCCCATGAAGTGCAATCAACAACGCCATATTGTCGAAGCCTTAGTGAAGTATGGTCAACCCTATCAATTTGGTTTAGAAGCGGGTTCCAAACCGGAATTAATGATTGCCTTGGCGACGTTACCGCCTCAACTGGATCGCCATGATAAATCTCCCAAAAGTCTGATTATTTGCCATGGCTATAAAGATAAAGAGTATTTAGAAACCGCTCTTTTAGCTAAACGGTTAGGGCATAAACCGATCATTGTCATTGAACAGTTGCCGGAACTGTATCGCGTTCTCCAGATTAGTCAACAGTTAATGATTAAACCGATTCTAGGGGTACGGGCCAAACTAAGTCACCATGATGGGGGCAAAGACCGTTCTGCCCTCGGCGATCGCGCAAAATTTGGGTTAACGGTTCCGGAAATTTTGGCGGTGATTACCTGTCTGGAAAACAGCGATCGCTTAGATTGTTTAAAAATGCTCCATTTCCATATTGGTTCCCAAATTTCTAACATCACTTTAATTAAGGATGCTATCCGGGAAGCCAGTCAAATTTATGTGCAACTGGTCAAATTAGGGGCCAAAATGCGTTACCTCAATGTGGGGGGCGGATTAGCGGTAGATTACGATGGTTCTAATACTAACTTCGCCGCTTCTAAAAATTATAATTTACAAAACTATGCCAATGATATTGTGGCCGCTGTGCAGGAAGCCTGTGAACAAGCCCAAATCCCGGTTCCTACCCTCGTCAGTGAAAGTGGTCGGGCGATCGCGGCCCATCAATCGGTTTTAGTCTTTGATGTTTTAGGCAGTAATGTTATCCCGAACGAAGCCTTAGACTCCCCGGATAAAAAAGCTCCTACCATTCTGCAAAATTTTTGGGAAACCTATGCTTCTATTACCGCAAAAAACTATCAAGAAGCTTATCACGATGCTATCCAGTTTAAAGAGGAAGCCATTAGTCTTTTTAATTTCGGCTATTTGAGTTTAACGGAGCGGGCCCAGGTGGAAAAATTATATTGGGCCTGTTGTCAAAAAATCCTAGACATTATCCGCAACTTAGACTACGTTCCCGATGATTTTGAAGACCTGGAAAAGATCATGGCTTCTATCTATTATATTAATCTTTCGGTTTTTCAATCCGCCCCAGAAACCTGGTCACTAAATCAACTTTTTCCGATTATGCCGATCCATCGTCTCGATGAAGAACCGGGACAACGGGGTATTTTAGCGGATATTACCTGTGACAGTGACGGCAAAATTGATCAATTTATTGATCTCCGAGATGTTAAGTCGGTTTTAGAACTCCATTCTTTGAATTTACCCAAACATAAAAACAAGAAAAAATTCCTAGCCCAGCCCTACTATCTCGGTATGTTTCTCGTCGGAGCCTATCAAGAAATTATGGGGAATCTTCATAATTTATTTGGGGATATTAATGTGGTGCATATTGCCATGACTCCCAAAGGGTATCAAATCGAATCGGTGGTTAAGGGGGACACCATGACCGAAGTATTGAGTTATGTGCAGTACGATGCCGAAGACCTATTAGAAAGTATGCGTCGCTATAGCGAAATGGCTCTCACAGAACAGCAAATTAGTCTGGAAGAATCCCAGCGTTTATTAGAAGATTATGAGAAAAGTTTACGTCGCTATACCTATCTGGTGGACGA
>JAYKIP010000120.1:0-3607 GCA_035286205.1 Merismopediaceae cyanobacterium | reverse complement strand
ATCACTCGACCTTGTTCCATGCGGGTTCGAGACCCTCTCGATTTTTCGAGTTACTGAAAGGTTAACGAGTGGCGACCTAGACTAAATCTCGGCTTTGATAACCAAGGGGGAATCGGCCTACCACTCTTTCTTTAAGATACAAGGGGGATAAAAGCTAAAAATGTGTTTTGTTTCAAGATGTGCGTACGAGAATGATTTTAACTGGGTTTGACCAGGTTTTCGGCTCCGGCAATAACTTTTGCAGAAACCACTTTATCCTGATTGGTGAGTTTTTCTAGGGTTTCTTTCCCTTCGACTAAATAACCAAAAACGGCATAGCGACCATCCATCAAATTAAAGCCGGGAGGGGTTAATTCACTGTCAAATTTAAAGAAAAAGAACTGGGAAGACCCGCCATTGGGTTCGGTATCGGGATGGGCTAGGGCCACGGCTCCAAAGGCATTGAAGGGCAAAGCGAGTTCGGGTAAATATAACCCGGCTTCCTCTAGGGTCATGCCATAGACGGGTAAATCTTCCCCTTTGACGTAAACCTCTAGGGGAATAGCCCGGTAGGTTTTGGTTTTCGGATCAATAAACCCGGCTGCACTGCCTTCGGGATCGCCGGTTTGCACGACAAAATCATCTTCCGGGGTACTAAAGGGTAGGTTATTGTAAAAGCCCCGTTGCACCAAATCTACAAAATTACCGGCGGTGATCGGCGCACTGTAACCATCCACTACGACGGTTAAGGGGCCCTGGGTGGTCTCAATTTTGACCGTGGCCCGGCCTTTGAGTTGGGGTAAGTTGGCATATTCCGCCGGGACTTCAAAGGGAACCTCGGTGACCATCAGGGCTTCTAACGCGCCAATGTGACCCAGGGCCGTACCTTGCAGTTGGGCGATCTGGTCGCGGTCTTGATGACTGACGGCTTCTTCTAATTGAACGACTTCGCTTTTAATGGCGGTTAATAGCTCCTCTGCCTGGCTTTGGCGATCGCCGGGGACTGAAGCTAAAATTTTGTCGCGGCTAATACTGAGAATCGAATTGGCCTCTTTGACATCCCTGGCCATCAAGGGCCAACGCTTACCCCGTAAATGATTGCTGATGTCTTCTAAGGCTCCTTGGACTTTACGAATGGTGGGATTATCAATCGGCAGGGCATAGCGTAAAATCGCCTGGGGATCGGTAATGGCATTACCCTGGGCTAACGTTCCCAGCAACACGGGGGTCGAGAGAGACAGCGCCTGGGCGGGAAGAGCCAATGTCAATGTCGCTAAACTGACCAGGAAACTTACCAGGAGAGCCAAGACTCCCCTCTTTAGCCATTTGCCACCCGGTTGGGTCAGTTTTTTAAGGTTTTTTCCTAAATGTTCCATGGGATAATCGCCATTGGCGTGAGAAAAGGAAGATCACTTCAAATTTTCCCATTTCTGAGACCCCTTCCCCAGTAAAATAAGGGGGAACTTTTCATGCTCAGTTTTTTTTCATGATTTCCAGTAATGATTTTCGGAGTGGTACGACCATTGTGCTGGATGGCTCGGTTTGGCGGGTCGTCGAATTTTTGCATGTTAAGCCGGGTAAAGGGTCGGCCTTTGTCCGTACCAAGCTTAAAAATGTGCAAACCGGCAACGTTGTCGAAAAAACCTTCCGGGCGGGAGAAACAGTTCCGGCTGCCAATATTGAAAAATTAGCCATGCAACATACCTATAAAGATGGGGATGAGTATGTGTTCATGGATCTGCAAACCTATGAGGAAGCCCGTCTTAATGCCGACCAGATTGGCGATGGGGTCAGATTTCTTAAGGAAGAGATGGAAGTCAATATCTTGTTTTGGAATAAATCAGAAACGGAAACGACGGTGTTAGGGGTCGAGTTGCCCACTTCGGTCATTCTGGAAATTACCGAGACCGATCCCGGTGTTAAAGGCGATACGGCGACCGGGGGCAGTAAACCGGCGATCGTGGAAACCGGGGCGCAGGTGATGGTGCCGTTATTTATATCCATTGGGGAACGTATTAAAGTGGATACGCGGGATGGCTCTTACCAGGGTCGAGAATAGGGTTCAGTAACGATCGCGGTAGTTTTGGCATTCTGTTAAATCTTGTATTGACCTGGGAGGGGTGATTCGTGTCTATTAATTTTTCGGAACTGCGTGAACTGTTGGCAGAAATTAGTCAAACGGGGATCACAGAATTAACACTTAAAACTGAGGCTTTTGAGTTATCCATTCGTCAGGGAACGACGATAACGCCGGAAGTCCTGGGGATGTCTCCACTCCCTCCCGCCCTCGTGACGATGCCAGGGGGAAACTTCCCGGCGGCCACTCCGATGGTTACGGCTCCTCCGACAATCGCTCCTGCTTTTCCCCCCGAAACGCCCTCAGAACCGGCGACTCCTCCCGGCCCCGATCCCAAATGGACGGCGATCGCCTCCCCCATGGTCGGTACTTTTTATCGCGCTCCGGCCCCCGATGAACCGCCCTTTACAGAAGTGGGGGAAATGGTACGCAAGGGACAGACGGTTTGTATTATTGAGGCCATGAAATTAATGAACGAAATTGAGGCCGAAATTTCAGGCAAAATTATGAAGCTCGAAGTGGATAATGGACAACCGGTGGAGTTTGGTCAAACCTTAATGTGGGTAGATACGGCAGGTTAAAAATAACATGACAACTTCCAGCAACCCTGCCCAGGGTCACGATTTAGCGGCCGTTGCGGCCTACTTCGATGGTTGGCATATCTATCAACAGGTGATCCAACACAATTATATGAAGCATCGTCAGGTGGCTCAATGCCTACGGTTTTATCTGAAGTCCCAAGCACTGGGCCAGGGATCGTTCTTGGATTTGGGGTGTGGTGATGGCAGTTTTGCCCAGAGTTTATTCCAGACGTTTTCTCCTTCGACCTATACGGGGGTGGATTTATCGGTTACGGCTTTAGGGTTAGCGCGTGAAAATTTTAGTCAGGCGACCTATCCTGTGACGTTTTATGAACAGGAATTACTGGCCTTTTTAAGGGAGCATTCCCAACAATTTAATGTCCTGTTATCGGCATTTTCGGTTCATCATTTATCCCTCGCAGACAAACAAGCCTATTTTCAACAGGGGCGATCGCATTTGCAACCGGGGGGCGTATTAGTGTTTGTAGATGTGTTTCGACAGGAGGGGGAAAGTCGAGAGGCTTATTTACACCGTTATGGAGCCATGATGCGGCGGGATTGGACACAATTAACCCCGGCAGTACAGTCCGTGCTGATGGAACATATTACAGCCAGTGATTTTCCAGAATCGGAAAGTTGTATTCGGGATTTAGCCCAGCAAGCAGGATTCTCTCAGGTGGAATGTCTTTATACCGGCGGCCAAGATACCGAAAAAATTCTGGTGATCTCTGGTTAATCCCCGTCTAATAATGAAACTCTAGAGGGAAAAACGAAAAGAAAAACCCTAGGGAGATAACTGTCCCTTTAAAATTTCTAGGGCAGACCAACGTTGATCTAAGGGGTTGGCCTCCTGGGCAGTGACGACAGGCGGTTGACAGTTTTTGCCGCAGAGTTGACGCAGGGGTAACGCTAATGAGAATTGTTGATAGATCCAATTTTCCACATCAAAATGACCATCCGGGGGCAAACT
>JAYKIP010000119.1:0-5444 GCA_035286205.1 Merismopediaceae cyanobacterium | reverse complement strand
CGTTCGTCAAGGAAAAATCGAATTACTACAAGATGCAGAATTACCAGAAGGGGGACAGGTAATCGTAACGCTCTTGCCCGATAGTGAGTCTGAATTTTGGTTACAAGCCAGTCAATCATCTTTAGATCATATTTGGAATAACGAGGAAGATGATGTCTATGCCCAGTTACTCTAAATATACAGTTATTCTCGTTCGTTCAAAGCAGATTCCGTCAATTGCTGTAATTGTTGGTCTTGTTCATAAATTTCAGCGTACAAATTTGCTGATTCAATTAGAGCGGATTCTGATTGCTCAATGGATTTTACGATTATTTGATAGCGTTGATTATTTAATAAATCTAGGGGAATTTCAGGACGCAATTTTCCCGCCTCAAATACGGCTGTAATTACTTGATTCATTACTAAAAATCTCATTAATGTATATTTATTATAGCATGGATTTAAATTTGCTCGCTTTTGGAGAGGGGGGTGAAGTTAGTGATACTCAGCACAAGCTGTTTTTCGTTCCAGAGAAACATCGGATTTATTAATCAATGCCCACCTGTTGAAGTTAGTGATACTCAGCACAAGCTGTTTTTCGTTCGTCATACTTGGTATCATCAGTGATGGCATGGGAGAGATTAAGGAAAAAGAGTGGAATGAAAAAGCCCAAAGCTATTCGGCAAACTATCCTGACTTGAATCATATATCCGCCTGTGGTGATACGGAAAAAGAAGCCATTCCCTTTCCTCCATGAAGAAAAATCCTAACAAATCCTATTTACCGACAAAAATTTGTCCCGTTTGCGATCGCCCTTTCACCTGGCGCAAAAAATGGGCCGATTGTTGGGAAGACGTGAAATACTGTTCAGATCGCTGTCGTCGTCATCGTTCGGGAAGCAACCCAGAGCCGTAAATCACGTTACAATGCTAAAGCTGAACTACCTGATTAGGCGATCGCCTTCTATCTATGACTCGTTCACCTCTCCCGCAGACTCCCCATCCCCCCAAAGATTCTGACCATCACCATGACCATGCCCATATCCACAGCGAGACTTCCTTAAAACAAATTATTAACCGCCTGTCTCGGATTGAAGGCCATATTCGGGGAATTAAAACCATGGTGCAGGAGAGCCGTCCCTGTCCCGAAGTCTTGATTCAAGTGGCGGCAGTGCGGGGAGCCATAGATAGTTTGGCGCGTCTCATTCTGGATGAACATTTAAGTGAATGTATTACCAGAGCCGCCCAGGAAGGTGATATAGAAAGCGAAATTCAAGAACTGAAATCGGCCCTAGATCGGTTTCTTTAAAGTCTGATGCTTCAATCCTGAACCAATATTAATCCCACGCATTTTTTCCCCTCCATCCATGAGTAACCTGAATCTCGATTACAGCGATCGCCCGGCTTCTCCTCCTCCCTGGTCAAAATATTTCAGCTTTAGTACAGACCATAAAGTGATCGGGATTCAATATCTCGTAATGGCCTTCTCCTTCTTTTTATTGGGGGGATTATTGGCCATGATTGTACGAGCCGAACTCCTGACCCCGCAGTTAGATGTGGTGGATCGCAGTTTGTATAACGGCCTGTTTACCATGCACGGAACGATCATGATTTTCATGTGGATCTTTCCGGGGAATGTGGGGTTAGCCAATTATTTAGTCCCCCTGATGATTGGCGCAAAAGATATGGCCTTTCCCGTCTTAAATGCGATCGCCTTTTGGTTAATGCCGGTTTCCGGTTTGTTATTAATATTGAGCTTCTTTTTACCCAGTGGCACTGCCCAGGCGGGGTGGTGGTCTTATCCTCCCGTGAGTATTCAAAATCCCTCCGGGCATTTGATTAATGGGGAATTTATTTGGTTATTAGCGGTCGCTATCTCCGGGGTTTCTTCGATTATGGGCGGGGTGAATTTTGTCACTACGATCGTCCGAATGCGAGCCTCTGGGATGACCTGGTTAAAAATGCCCGTTTATGTATGGACAATTCTCAGTGCCCAATTATTGCAATTATTTTGCTTACCGGCCTTAACGGGAGCCGCAATTATGTTGCTCTTTGACCTATCCTTTGGCACGGATTTCTTTTCACCCTTTAACCAGGGAGATCCGATTATTTATCAACATTTATTTTGGTTTTATTCCCATCCAGCCGTCTATGTGATGGCCCTACCGGCTTTTGGGGTTTTCTCAGAAATTCTGCCGGCCTTTGCCCGTAAACCCTTATTTGGTTATAAAACCGTTTCTATTTCTTCGATTTTAATTGCAGGCCAAGGCACTTTTGTTTGGGTTCATCATATGTTTACCAGTGCGGTTCCCAGTTGGATGCGAATGTTTTTTATGGCTTCCACCATGTTAATTGCGGTACCGACCGGCATTAAAGTCTTAGCCTGGACAGCAACGGTGTGGCGTGGCAAAATCCGGTTACAAACCCCCATGTTATTTGCCCTAGGGGCGATCGTCATGTTTTTATTTGCGGGGATTACCGGGGTGATGTTAGCCTCGGCTCCCTTCGATCTCCATGTGAATAATACCTATTTTGTGGTGGGACATTTTCATTATGTGGTGTTTGGGACGGTGACCATGGCGTTATACGCGGGGATTTATTTTTGGTTTCCCAAAATGACTGGGCGGCTGTTAAATGAAAATTGGGGCAAAATTCACTTTGCTTTAACCTTTATTGGGGCCAATTTAAACTTTTTTCCTATGCACCCCATTGGTCTCCAGGGAATGTTACGACGAGTCGCTTCCTATGATCCCCAATACACCAGTTGGAATGTGGTCGCCAGTTTAGGAGCCTTTTTACTGGGGATGTCCACCCTGCCCTTTATCGTCAATGTCATCACCTCCCTCTTTCTGGGCAAAAAAGTAACGGATAATCCCTGGCAAGCGACCGGCTTAGAATGGCAAACCACTTCACCCCCTCCCGTCGAAAATTTTGAAGTCATTCCTCTAGTGCATCGGGAACCCTACGGTTACGGCGAGTAGCGGCGGCTCGGCCAACTCCTCAACCCTGTTCGAGTACCAATGGCTTAAAAATCTGGATTAGGGGGGAGGAACTGGCGGTTAAACAGGGAAAGGGGCGATCACCATAATTTTCGCCAATGGTTAAGGGAAAAATCGGGTCTTGGCCCAAAGAAAGAAACGTTCCCCCGGCGGCCCGTAAAATCGGCCAGGCTCCGGCAATATCCCAAATTTTCGGTGTTTTTTCGGTGCCTCCCAAAGCAGTACCGGCGGCTACCAACAGCAGATTATAACTAGCCACTCCCATCAACCGAAACTTACAGGGGAAGGGCTTGGCCATGAGGTGAGTACTGCGAGCGCAGAGATTAAATAAATGATTTTGGCTGGGTTGGTCATTGCTAACTTGGATTACTTCACCATTGAGGTAGGCCCCCGTTGGCCCCGGTAATCCCACCTCCTTTAACCAATATCCCCAAAAGGTTTGACGCAGGAGAGGAAAATGCACAAAGCCAAAGACGGGCATCCCGCGATACAGCAAGCCTAGGGAAATTCCCCAAATCGGAATCCCTCTCGTAAAATTTGTCGTCCCATCAATGGGGTCAATAATCCAACACCAATCCGTCGCGGGAAAAATATGCTCCGTTTCTTCCGTCAATACCCCATGACTGGGAAACGCCTGGGCGAGGCGATCGCGGAGTTCTTGATCCGTCCATTGATCCGCTTGGGTGACTAACGTGCCATCGGGTTTACGGGTCGCGCTAATCTTGGCAAATTGAGTGACCAGTTCTTCGGCGATCGCGGCAGTCGTCGTCTGACAAAACACCAAAACCTCAGTCCAAAACGTCTCCATGTCAACTTCTTGGTATAGTAATTGAACAGCCCAAAACGAGCAATATAGCTATCATCACACACCATTAGGAATTTGCTGTGACCCAGGTTTTATTTCGTCGGCACCTCTCCACTAAATCCTGGCCGACCCTTGTAGCGCGATCGCGTCAGGGAATATCCCTACTGACCTTGCCTCCGGTACGGAAATGGGGAAAACTCAGCTTCCTCTCCTTTGGCGTAACGGTTATGGCCGCTGACCAGGGCCAATTAGTGTTGGCGACGGGTCTGGGCTTAGGGAGTATGGGCTTCGTCTATTGGCTCCTGACGGGTAATTGGCAACACTATCGGGGTCAAATCCAGGCATTTTTTAGGAAACCCTCCGGTCAATTAACCCTCGCTGTTGGGGTAGGAAGTTTGGTGACCTTGAGTACCTATCTGGTGACCAGTTTGGGGCGAGCGACGGGGAATCCCTGGTTAGCCATCATTTTGCTAGGAGAAGGTTTCGGCATTCTGATGATTCTGGGAATTTTGGGAAGTTACGGGCTAAATCAACCTTCTTCGGTCAAATTAACCCCTTGGGAAGAAGCCTTACAGGGATTAACGGCCCCGGAACCGTTAAAGCGTTTATTAGCTGTCCGTCAGTTAATTCGTTATGGGCAAACCCTATCACCCCATCGGGAAGAACATCAGGAAATTCGTTTATATTTTCAATACCTTTTAGCGGACGAAGAAGATGCGAATATCCGACAAATCGTCCTCGATTATTTACGTCAGGAACCGCAAGCGTTAGCAACTCCTTCACGATTAACGATCGCGGCTCCTCCCCTTAATCAAGAGCATCTCCGGCGATCGCCCCTTCAATCACCAGTTACAAAACAGCGATCGCCCTTAGCATTGTTCAAACATTAGGGTGATCATCTTGTGTCTGTATGTTAAAATGTCTCCTAAATTTAACTCCAGAGGCATAAGCCATGAGTAATAAAGAAGCCGTTATTGAGCTTGTTAAACGTCTCCCTGAGGAAGTTTCTTTGATAGAGATTGCGGAGGAAGTCAGGTTTATTGCAGCTATTCAAGAGGGATTTGAAGAAATTGACATGGGTAAAGGTGTGCCACTGGAAACGGTTGAAAAAATGATGGAGTCATGGACTACAAAGTGATTCTTTCGCCTCAAGCTATTCGTGATTTAGAAACTATTGTCCGCTATGTTTCAATTGCGAATCCTGAATTAGCGAAAAAATTAGGTCAACAATTACTCGAAAAAACCAAAGAGTTAGGTTTTTTTCCTTTCCGAGGTCGAGTAGTTCCAGAATTTAATGATGTTAACATCCGTCAATTAATTCTTAGACCGTATCGCATTATTTATCGTGTTG
The DNA here is from genome assembly GCA_035286205.1 of Merismopediaceae cyanobacterium. Lineage (GTDB taxonomy): Bacteria > Cyanobacteriota > Cyanobacteriia > Cyanobacteriales > Microcystaceae > Woronichinia. The sequence continues at coordinate 311 of JAYKIP010000119.1, read as the reverse complement.
AAGAACCGATTCGCCAGGTTAGTGTCGCTAGATTCTGGCACACAGCTAGAGGTTTTTTAGAATAGAGTTTTGCTATTTGTTTAACCTGATCGCCCTTCACAAATCACAAAATAGTGATCGCCTCTTCAATCATCAATAATAAAATATTGATCGCACTGCCTTGGATTCAAACAGATAACCTCTTGACCTGACTGACGGACACATTTTTCAATACACTAACAGGTACATTCATGTAAAAGCCTCAAACTCCTGAATAAAAGAAAAGGTAATTCGGAAATGGTAATCCTGACGGGCTTTACGAGAGGCAAAAC
>JAYKIP010000118.1:0-5619 GCA_035286205.1 Merismopediaceae cyanobacterium | reverse complement strand
AAAGCCGTTAAAGTGGCCCAAAGTCGTTTTGTGAGTTTAATCGGTGCCGGGGCCGCCTTAGAACGGGCCTTGATTAACTTTATGCTCGATCAACAGATTGCCGCCGGTTATGTTGAAGTGTTACCGCCCATTCTAGTGAATAGTGATTCTTTGCAAGGAACCGGTCAACTGCCCAAATTTGCTGAAGAAAGTTTTCAATGTAAAGAAGATGATCTCTGGCTCATTCCCACCGCCGAAGTTCCTGTCACGAATCTTTATAGAGATGAAATTTTAGAAGCGGAAAGTTTACCCATTAAACACTGTGCTTATACCCCTTGTTTCCGTCGAGAAGCGGGCAGTTATGGTCGAGATACAAAAGGCTTAATTCGCCTACACCAGTTTAATAAAGTAGAGTTAGTTAAATTAGTGACCCCCGAAACCTCCGAAGCGGAACACCAATCTTTAGTGAAGAATGCCGAGGCCATTTTACAGGCTCTGAAATTACCCTATCGCGTGATTGAACTCTGTACAGGAGATCTGGGATTTGGAGCGGGTAAATGTTACGACTTAGAAGTGTGGCTACCGGCTTCTCAGACCTACCGGGAAATTTCCAGTTGCTCCAATTTTTATGATTTTCAAGCCCGTCGCGCCAATATTCGCTATAAAGAAAAAGGCAAAAAAGGAACGCAATTTGTCCATACGTTAAATGGATCGGGTTTAGCGGTTGGTCGCACCATGGCCGCCCTTTTAGAAAATTATCAACAGGCCGACGGTACGGTACAAGTTCCAGAGGTTTTGCAACCCTATCTCCGGCAAACTGTCCTCGGTTAATCGTTCGGTTAAGAATGCCGAAAAACAGCCTAGGGTTTCTCGAACTGACCAACGAGGCCGAGTCAGCTTGCTATAGTAAAAGTTAGCTTTTTTTGATCTGGATAGTTTATGTTAGACCTGACCGCGATCGCCGCCTATGCTCAAACCGCCGCCCAACGGTTAGGGATAGGCCAGTACGATATTTATGGTTCCGCCGTTGATGAAGCCGGGGTAGAAGTTTCCTTTGGGGAACCCAAGCAGGTACAGGCCTCCCAGCGTTCCAGCGTCATTGTGCGGGTCTGGAATGAAAAGGGCATGATCGGTGTGACTAGTACAACGGACTTGGATGAGGCGGGAATTTCCCTGGCGTTACAAACCGCCCTAGAAGCCAGTTATTTTGGCATCACGGAAAACGTGCCGACATTTAGTCCTGAAGCCCAGGCTCCGATTATTGATTCGGGCAATCAAGTCGTCGAGGCGGCTCCCATTAATGTCTTGATGGAGAAATTGATCGCGGCCGAACAAGAATTATTAAACGCTCATCCGGCGATCGCCGGGGTTCCCTACAATGGTCTCTCGGAAGAAACCACAGAACGCTTTTACCTCAACAGTGAAGGAGCCAAACGCCACGAAGCCCGCTCCTATGCCGCCATTTATCTTTATACCCGTACCGAACAGGAAGGCAAAAAGCCCCGGAGTGCGGGAGAAATGAAAATTAGTCGCAGTCTCGCCGATTTAGACATTACCGGCTGTTTACAGACCACCCTCGACAAAACCCTCAGTTATTTGGATTATCAGGCGATCGCCACCGGTAAATATCGCGTCGTCTTTTCCCCGACCGCCTTTTTAAGCCTATTAGGAGCCTTTTCTAACCTGTACAACGCCCAAAATATTCTGGATAAACAAAGTCTAGCTACCCCGGAAACCATTGGCACTCAAATCGCCTCTCCCCTGCTGTGTTTCTGTGACGATGCCCTCCATCCCGATAACTTAGCGGCGGAAACCTTTGATGGCGAAGGCACACCGACCCGCCGGGTGGAAATCATTCAAAATGGGGTTTTAACCGGTTTATTGCACAGTGCTGGCACCGCTAAACGCTTTAACACGCAACCCACCGGCCACGCCAATATTGGGGCCAAAGTCACCGTGAGTCCCCACTTTTATCATGTTTTTAGTGAGCAAACCCCCACAAACACCTATGATTTGCAAACCGCCGAAAATGTCATTCTCATTGATAAATTACAAGCCCTTCATGCCGGGGTAAATGCGTTACAAGGTTCCTTTTCCTTACCCTTTGACGGGTGGTTAATCCATCAAGGTCAAAAAACCAGCATTGATGCGGCGACCGTAGCGGGAGATTTTCTGGAACTACTGAAAAATATTATCTATATTGAACCCACTCCCGAAGTGACTCCCAGGGGCGTTTGTCCCCAGATTTGGGTAGATAACCTATCCGTGACCGGGGAATAGCTAGGACTGTTTACGCTTGTGCAGAAGTTGTTCTTCTAGGGCGGCAATGCGGTGATAGGCGGCGGTTAATTGGGCGGTTAAGCGTCTCACCTGCAAATCCGGGGAGAGGGACTGACCCCCACTCACTGTCCAAAAGGGATGACCTTCATCGCCATCGAGCAGAACATCTTTGTGGGAGAAGTCAAAACTTTCTTCCGCGAAATCGGCCAAAGCCCCCTGGGAAATGTCCTGGGATTTACGGGACACTAGGGAAGGCGAGCCATTATCCGTTTTTGTCCTAGGTAAGGAGTCTAAGCCGATCTGATGACGGATCTCTAGGATCAGGCTTTGGAGATGATCTATTTTTCGTTGTAACTCCTGGAGTTGAGCCTGAAGGGGTTTATTCATAGGGATAGGGAGGAAAACGAAGTAACTCGGCGGCCCCAAGGGAGAGCCGACACTCCTATGGTAGGAGTAATTTTTCCTCATCCTGAAAACTTTCCCAATTAATTTAAGATTTGCCGAAGATGGACGCAAATCGTCCCAGAAATCTAAAGAAAATCTAAAGAAGCCGGTCAGAGAATTTGCCCCTGTGGATTCACTCACTAGCGGCTTAAAATAATCGGAAAAAGAGAGAGTTAATAAATCCTAATAACATAGCACCAATTAACGCGCTCCAGAATCCCCATCTCAGGCTAAAGCCATCTACCAAAGCGGCGGCTAATCCAAAAATGGCGGCATTAATAATAACGGCAAATAAACCAAAGGTGAGAAAAGTAATGGGAAAGGCGAAAAAAGAAAGGATCGGTTTTAAGAAGGCATTTAATAACCCAAAGACCAGGGACGCAATCATCGCTTTTTGAAAACTGTCAATTTCTACGCCGGTCGGTAATTTAGAAATAATAAACAGACTTAAGGAGGTGACGAACCAGGTAACAATCAAACCGATGGGATTCATAGCTATCTCCGTTGAGGCTAAATTTTTTTAATTATAGGGGGCTGTGGGGATGGTGCCACCCTGGCTATTTTAACGATTTCTGGTATCTGTCTGTTGTGGGCCCAAATAACAAAGGAAGCTAGTGTTGACTAACTCCCCTGTTATGGCTCCATCAAAACGAGATGATTAACTTAAGCCTTTCTCACTGGTTTCTTTCAGTTACATTTCAAGACTATTGCAAATGTAGGTAAGCCGCTTCAGCTTCTAACTGCATAACAAGACTGTCATTTCCATTGGCTCTGGCTTTTTCCAGACGGTGTTGCAAATTCTTGCGGAGCGTTTCTTGATGGGCGATCGCTGCTTGGGTGAGAACTTGTTGACGGTTGTTATTCATAAGGGTTACCCTCCGTGACAAAAAAACAAATCTTGATTGCTATAGTCTTAAAATAACATATCCTGACAGGTTTTTACCGTAACGGTATATTTTGTTACTGAAATTAACAAATGGTTTCTGTAGGTCATCCCCTGAACCCGCGATCGCCTCGTCCTAACCGGATCGTCCTCTTGACGGATTTCGGGGAGCAGGACGGTTATGTGGGCATTATGAAAGGAGTTATCGCCCAAACGGCCCCTAACTGTCCGGTGATTGATTTGAGTCACCGCATTCCTCCCCAGGACATTGGAGCGGGTAGATTCTGCTTGGCTAATGCCTATCGTTACTTTCCCCAGGGCAGTATTTTTGTGGCGGTGGTTGATCCCGGTGTTGGCAGCGATCGCCGCAGTATCGCCGTAGAATTTGCCCAGGGCTACTTTGTGGGGCCGGATAATGGTCTCATTAGTGGCATTTTAGAAAATTCCCCCGCCCGACGAGCCATTCACTTAACAAATCGTCATTATTGGCGGGTTCCTCAGCCGAGTTTTACCTTCCATGGGCGAGATATTTTTGCGTCGGTGGCGGCCCATTTAGCCCAGGGGGTTCCCCTAACTGACCTGGGAGAAGCGTTTCCCGTTGAGGATTTAGTGACCTTTCCCTTGCAAGCAGTAACCGTTATCTCTGGGGTTTACCAAGGCATTATCGAAGGTTGTATTCAATACATTGATCATTTTGGCAATTTGATCAGTAATATTTCCTCAGATCTACTAACCAATATGTGTGGATCAGTCTCGTTTAAGGGTCGTCATATTCAGATCAATCAGCGATATGATCAAGTGGCCAAGGGAGAGGCGATCGCCCTAGGGGGAAGTCATGGTTGGCTAGAAATTGCGATTAATCAAGGTCATGCCCAACAACAGTTTGCGGCCCAGGTGGGTGATGAATTAACGGTCTATTTTGATAAACTTTGAGCAATTATGATAAAAGAAAAGCAAGATATTAAAACGGCTTTATTCACCAAAATTAGCCAGGCTCCTGGGGAAAAAATTTCCTTTGCGGACTATATGGATTGGGTACTTTATGATCCCCAGTATGGGTATTACCAGACCCAAAATCTAGAGATTGGTCAACGGGGGGATTTTTTTACCTCGGTTAGTTTAGGGGCTGATTTTGGCGAACTGCTTGCTAAACAATTTCAAGAAATGTGGCAAAATTTGGGTCAGCCTTCTAGGTTTGATCTGGTAGAAATGGGAGCAGGAACGGGAGCCTTAGCTCAGGATATTTTACTGTTTTTGCAAGCACGTTTTTCTGAATTTTATGCCGTTGTCAACTATACCATTATTGAAAGATCGGAAGCCCTTATCCAAACGCAAAAATCAACCTTAAATCAATTTTTAGGTAGAATTACCTGGGCATCTTGGGAAGACATTCCTGCACAAGCCTGGACAGGGTGTTGTTTTAGTAATGAATTAGTAGATGCTTTTCCTGTTCATTTAGTAACGATCCATCAGCAGACACTCCAGGAAATTTTTCTCACAGTTCAAGGAGATCAATTACAGGAAGTGATCGCACCTTTATCTACTCCTAAAATCCAAGAATATTTGACTTTAAATCAGATAGAGTTAACCGCGCAGAATTATCCAGATGGGTATCGCACGGAAGTTAATTTACAGGCATTGGATTGGTTAACAACGGTAGCCAGTAAACTCAAAACCGGTTATCTGTTAACAATTGATTATGGTTATTCAGCCGTAAAATACTATCACCCTCAACGTTCCCAGGGGACTCTAATTTGTTATTATCAACACCGTCATCATCATGATCCCTATATTAATGTAAGTCAACAGGATATTACTGCCCAGGTAAATTTCACCGCCTTAGAAAAAGGGGGAGAGCATTGTCAGTTTGTTTCCCTGGGATTCACCCAACAAGCTCTTTTTTTAATGGGTTTAGGATTAGGCGATCGCCTGATGGAATTATCAGCCGGGCAGTATGATTTTACAACCTTGTTAAAACGTCGGGATTCCCTACATCAATTAATTGAGCCAATGGGCTTAGGGAAATTTGGGGT
>JAYKIP010000117.1:0-3060 GCA_035286205.1 Merismopediaceae cyanobacterium | reverse complement strand
CGGTCGGGCGGGAGTGACGTTCCACCAGGAGGATTTACAAATTAATCTGGGGCCGTTCCGTCTGATGGAAAATGGTCAACCCCTCAGTTTTGATCGGCAAGCGGCCAGCAATTACCTCAAAACTGCGTCCGAGGGAGCCTATCTCCAGGAGGATACGGTGTTAATTTCCGTCTGTGTGGGGAATGGAGCCGGAACCGGTCGGGCCTGGGGTTGCGATCTCAGTTATGACTATGTGCGAATCAACGCGGAATATACCACCTAAAATCCTGGCTGAATCCTCTATGAATCCACCTGTGACAACGGTTTCTTCTCCCGATCTGCACGAACCCTCCCGCCGTCGCCTCTGGTTAGCGGCCATTAAACCCCCGATGTATAGTGTGGCGGTGATTCCCATTATGGTGGGAACGGCGGTGGCCTACGGGATGACCCAGGTTTTCCATGGCACGATTTTTGGCCAGTTTTTAGGGGCGGCGATCGCCATTATTGCCTGGCTGAATTTAAGTAACGATGTCTTTGATGCGGATACCGGGATTGATCAAAATAAAGCCCATTCGGTGGTGAATTTGACGGGTAATCAACGCTTAGTTTTTTGGGTAAGTAACGCTTTTTTGCTCCTGGGTTTCCTGAGCATTATTGATATTAGTTGGAAACAACAGGATCCGATGGTGGTGTTATTGATGGTGTTGGCCTGTGCCTTGGGCTATAGCTACCAGGGGCCGCCCTTCCGGCTGGGTTATCAAGGATTAGGGGAAATCATTTGTTTTATCACCTTTGGCCCTTTGGTGATCGCCGCCGTTTACTATTCCCAGACCCAGACTTTTAGCCCTTCGATGTTAGGAGCTTCAATCCTGATCGGGTTAAACACCTCGGTGATTTTATTCTGTTCCCATTTCCATCAAATTGCCGATGACCTGGCCGCTGGCAAGCGATCGCCCCTGGTGCGTCTGGGCACATTAACGGGAGCCAAGGTGTTAACCATCAGTGTGTTTAGTTTCTATGGCGTGGCCTTAGCCCTGATCGCCCTGGGACAAATGCCAACCCAAACGGGCCTCATTGCCTTGAGTTTGCCCTTTGCCTGGCAGTTGGTGAACTACGTCCAGCAATACCACGATCAACCCCTGCCCATTAGTCGTTGTAAATTTCTCGCCGTTAATTGGCATTTTATAAGTGGCTTACTGTTGGCGATCGGCTATGGCTGGTCAGGACTCCTTCCCTAAGTCTGAAACCCCAACCCCCAAAAAATCCGTTAAACTTAACGAAACTTTACTTTGTTCGTGTTGAATGACCGTTTTTTCGACCCTCTGGGGTAAAACGAAGCAAAACCTTAAGCCGTTCCCGCAATTCCTCCTGCTCGGTAATGAACCCAGCCTAGAACTCCTAGCGATTTTAACGATTTACTGGGTGCAGGGCATTCTGGGGATTTCGCGGTTAGCGGTTAGCTTTTTTTTAAAAGATGATCTGGGTCTCAGCCCGGCTCAGATGGGCGTTTTTACTGGCATTGCGGCTCTTCCCTGGATTGTGAAACCGCTCCTAGGGTTTTTATCCGATGGATTACCGCTCTGGGGTTATCGTCGTCGTTCCTATCTGATTTTGTCGGGATTGCTGGGAACCTCTGCCTGGCTGGGATTAGCTACGGTGATTCATTCCCTTTGGGGGGTAATCTTTGCGCTGTTATTAACCTCTACCTCGGTTGCGATCAGTGACGTAATTGCCGATTCTGTGGTGGTGGAACGGGCCCAGGCAGAATCCATTGGTAAGGCGGGATCATTACAGTCGTTGACCTGGGGGATTGCGGCGATCGGCGGATTAATGACTGCTTACGGCAGTGGTTGGTTACTGGAGCAGTTGAGTGTGCAAGCGGTATTTGGCATTACAGCTATTTTTCCCTTAATTGTTCTCCTCGTGGCGGGCCTGATTCAGGAGGAAAAAATTTCCCCTAGCACCACCGCAAGCCCTGAAATAACTCCCTGGCAAGGGGTTAAAACCCAATTACAACAGGTGAGTCAGGCCATCCGTCAACGTTCCATTTTATTGCCGACCATTTTTATTTTTCTTTGGCAAGCAACCCCCAATGCAGACGCGGCGTTTTTTTATTTCACTACCAATGAATTAAACTTTGAACCAGAATTTTTAGGACGGGTTAGATTAGTCACCAGTCTGGCGGGATTATTAGGAATTGGTATCTATCAAAAGTTTTTAAAAACCGTTCCGTTTCGGCCCATGTTGGGCTGGAGTACGGTGATTTCTTCCCTGTTGGGATTAACGTCATTAATTTTAGTCACCCATACCAACCGCACCTGGGGCATTGATGATCATTGGTTTAGTTTGGGGGATAGTTTAATTTTGACGGCCATTGGTCAGGTGGCTTTTATGCCGGTGCTGGTCATTTCTGCCCGACTCTGCCCCAAAGGCATTGAAGCGACTTTATTTGCTTTATTAATGTCTATTTGGAATTTATCGGGGTTATTGTCCTACGGTTCGGGGGCATTATTAACCCAATGGTTTGGCATTACCGATAGTCATTTTGGAAATTTGCCCTGGTTAATTATTGTCACCAATCTTTCGACCCTATTGCCATTAGTTTTAATTGGTTGGTTACCGGCGGGTGATCCCCAAAATTTGACCCAGGCGGCGATCGCCAAAAGAGATCTACCTTCCATTGAAATGTTTGAACCCCACCGTCCGGGTAGTTTAGGCGATCAAGGTTTTCTACCGGAGTTTTTGCCGGAATTGGGTTTACAACAAGAAGAAATTAAGACGAGGTAGATCCCCCTAGTCTCTTCAATAAGCTACTGTGTAAACATAAATCATCAAATCCCCCCGGTTCCCTTTGAAAGGAGAAGAATCAACAGACCCATAAGTGGTTGTAAGTCCCCTTTTTTAAGGGGGATCTAGGGGGATAAAACCTAAAAGCGTTTCGTTTTCCCAATGTGTTGATACCGTAACTCTAATATTAGAGTTTTAGAGGTCTAAAAGTCCGGCGGGGGGATTAATTTCGAGACGTTGGTTGGCAATATCTACCACTGGCACGATCGCCTTCACAAAGGGAATTAAAACGAC
>JAYKIP010000116.1:0-8269 GCA_035286205.1 Merismopediaceae cyanobacterium | reverse complement strand
TTATTTTGCTGTTCAAGAGATTCTTCAAGCCTTTGTAGATCAGTATGTAAACAGCACCGATCCCCAAATGAAGGAGCAAGCAGAGCAAATTCAAACGGCTATTCAAGAAGGATATGTTGCTGATATTCTGGAAAACTTCCAAGCTCTAGCGGCTTCTTTAGAAGGAATCTTTAGTTTATCAAAACTATTAGATGAATTTGCAAAAACATTAGCCAGAGCTGGATCGCCAAGGTGGAAAATGATTGTCACTCGTCTTGGTGCAGGAACAGTCAAGTTAATTGGTCTATGTGCGACGGCGGCGGCTCTTGCAGGTTTGGTCTTTGGTGCCAAGAGTTGGAAAGACCTCAATACAACAGAAAAGGCTCAGGTTATTTTAGGGGGTGTTGAACTTTTTACTCAAATTACGGCGGCTATTGTCAAACGAGGAGTAGCTTATGCGGCTGTCTATGATTCGGTGAGTGGTTGGGAGGCTTTTAAAGGGGTATTTACAGGTAAGAATTTGGATACGGTTGGTGAAAAGTTGACTTATGGCCTCTCTGGCTGGACTACACGAAAAAATCCAGCGGCCGCACGTGGTATCTCTAAGGGGCTTGTTTTCACCGAGGGGACGGCACCTCAAGGAATTGAAAAAATCTTTGGACGTAACCTGGATGAGTTTTTAGCCACCCGACTAGGCTCCGTGTTTGCGATCCTCAATCTCATCCTTTTTTCCTTTGTTGTTGCCAATTCTGAAGATCAAGACGAACTGGAAAAAGCCAGTAATGGACTCTTGCTTGCTTCTAGTTGCGTGGAAGTCGTTGCGGCAGTGGGGGGCTGGGCATTGCCGGCGTTTGGAGTTGAAACGATTGGTGGTTTGGCTGTAGCCAGTATTTGCTCGGTATTGGGAGCTTTGGCGGTGATTGCCGCGATCGCGGGGGTGATTATCCTGTTAATTGAACTGTTTAAACATCATCCTTCGGCGATCGAAAATTTTGCCACTGATCAAGCAAAGAATGCTGGCTATTATATGTCTCAAAAAGCAGACATTGATAGTTTTCAGGTCTATCAATTAGAGGGACAACCAGAGCGGACAGGCATTAGTTTAGCCGCCAATGGCAGTGACACTCAATGCGTACAATTCCATAGTGACGGTAGTTTGACGGCTTCTTCACAAATGAATAATGAGACGACGGCCTTTTATCTGGATACGGACTATCGTGGCTATGCTCGTTTTCTGGCGGTTGCTTCCGATAATGACAAAGGAGATGTCCCCCTCTGTCTGACTCTGGATGATAACCAAAAACTGCTAGGAGCGGCTCCCATTCAATCAGCCGAAAAACTGGATCAACAACGTTGGATTGCTGAGTTACAAGGTGATGTTACCTGGGCAAACAATGACAAGAAATTTGTTCAAAAAGCCAATTTTTATTTGTATAACGCCTATTGGAATACCCAGGGACAAAAACGCTATCTCAGCTTAAACAACGGCCAAATCACTATTTCAACATCTCCTACTTCCTGGAAATTAGAAATGGTGTCCCTAGAGTGCAAAGGTTTGACTATGGACAATATTACCTTACATTCCTATATGCGGGACAGTAAATATTCCCCTTCAGTTGAAGTCCGAGGCAGTTCTCCGCTCACCTGGTCAATCAATCCTAAGTTACCCGACTTTATGACATTTGATGATAAAACAGGCGAAGTTTCCCAACAAAAAGGTGTTGAACCTCCCCTCTTTCCCAAGACCGATTACACTCTTAGCCTCAAAAATTCACTGAATACAATTTCGACTACTTTTAGCTTAGAGGTAACTGAGTTTAATCCCGATATTTCTCTTTAAGAGAGCAAAATAGCCCCAGTTGAGTGTTTCTCTTGTTAAATAGAAATAAACAGGAATTGGGGCTTTTCGATTTTTAGTCAGGTAGTCAACAAAATTTTTCCAACTCTATCAAACTTCTTGCAGACTAGATTTTATCCCCCTAAATCTCCCTTAAAAAAGGGGACTTGCTTAAATTTGCAAGAGTTCTATTAACGATAGAGCTTGGAAACTAAACCCCTACATTCAATTCAAAGAGATTATAAAAACAGGATTCGGTATGACAGATTACTATCAGATCGCCCAAAAATTAGCCGCTTCATTACCGGAATCGAATGGAAATGTCCCCGCCACTGCCTGGAATGTTTTAATTAATCGTCTAAAAGAAGCAGTACCCGGAGAGCATAGCCAAGCTTGGCCCAAACCTTCAGGGCCTAGTTTCAGAAAGATTTTTTTTCCAAATTATTCCCAAATCAACTATGAAGATCAAGTTTCTAATATTACAAATTTAGACAATAATTGGTGGTCTGATTTCAGTGTCGCCACTCTTTGTCAGACTATGTACTATGTGACCAGTAATTTGCGAAGTCAGTTAGTCCTCTCGAAGATTGATGAAGTGGTTAACGAGAAGAATAATAGTTTGTGGGCGATCGCCTATAAGTGGTATGGCTACATTCTGAGTCAAGTCCATCTTCCTTATCAAGAGGCTATTAAACAGGCTCCCGATCTCAATCAATTAGCAACAACCTATGCAAATCATCTGGACTCCGACCCTTGGGTTCTCGCTAAAACCACTCAATATAATCAAGGCAATTGGCAGAATCAAGAATGGGAATTATTTAATCACTGGATTATACTCCTGCAACTGGGTCAAAGTATAGAAGAGATAGACAAACTCATTAATCGTTTAAAAATCCGAGGACTTCCCATTCATTCTTCTGTTGATGCGGGACAATGGATCAATTATGTTGACTGGCCTGGATGGCGAGCTTGGATCAATTGTGAAGCCATGAGAGCCGACGCTTCCAATGGCATACTAGAAAGAATTTGTACTTATTATTCAGGCTCCTATTATCCTAGTTGCATGGACGAAGAAAATTCCTTTGAATTTACGGCGGGTTCTCAACCAGGTGAGAAATATCGCTCCGTCCCTAGTGGTAGTTGTTTTACAAGCCAAACGAAAGTCTTAATGGCAGATGGTCATATCAAAGCCATTGCAGAGGTTAAAGTCGGCGAAAAAGTCCGAACTCCCAAAGGCACGGCAACCGTCAATATTGTGGCAACTCCACCCAGAGCGGGAAGAAAATTAGTTTGTATTAATAATTTGAATTTTGGTTTTACAGAAACTCATCCTTGGATGACCTATTCAGCCATGGCCCACCAACAGTCCCCTTTATTTGCTGTTGCCCAACCGATCGCCTTAATGGAATCCGTTCCCTATTTTTCTACCTGGGGAATTACCCATCTAACGGCCAATAACTTAGAGGTTGCTGGGTTCTCTGTGGAAAAAGGGCTTAACCCAACAAAAATTGAAAACCTTGCAGATTATCCCATCACCGATCAAGAAAATATCTTGTATGATTTGATTGTTGAAATGGATGAAGATGGCGTTTCAGAATACATCATTGGTGATGGAAACCACTTTTTCATTGTTTCTTCAGAAGTTCCTCGCATCAAAACGGCTCCTCTTGCTAGTTTTGTGATGACAACCATACTAATGAACAGTTGGAGAACTTTACAAAAAATTATTATCTCTAGCAGTGAAGAACAATACCCTAAAGCTTTATTTCATAATCTTTATGTCACTTCCTCTAACTTGATGGCTCACAGTCTTGAAACGATTCAAAAAAAAGAACGACAAGCGATAAATCTGAATATGGCTTTATTGAATTCCCCTAAGGCCGCCTTAAAAGATTTAACCCAAAGCTTTATGGATTCATCGGGCCAAAATGGGCTTCAATATAATCAAGCAATGGGTTATACTTTTGAAATCTTAATACGTCTCTTTGGAGAAGAAATCAAAGGAGCTATTGCTTTAGGATGGCGTAGATTTGCTAACTTGTCTGAAGATAATGCCCAAATTTTAGCTATATCGGTGCATCATTTAGACTTATTTGGGACTGAAGCAATTCCTCAAAATGAAACCTTGAAAGTTAGCCTTACTCTTAAACAAGGTAATAACACTAAAACCCAAGAGTTGGCCCATAATTCCAGAGAATCTGTTGATAGCTATTATTATACTTTTAACGATGTACTTTATTTTGACTATGGCTCTAGTCATCGTTCAGAAACAATGATACCAACCGCCATCCTTGAGATTGGTTTTACAACCGATAGTCAAAAAATTCCGTTAGCGTTTGCGGGGAAAATCCACTTGCCCAGAACGCTCCAAGGCGGTTATCGTAAACTGTCTATCGCTATTTTAAATCCTTCTCAAAATATGGTGGGGAGATTATTTTTAGACCTACGACTCCTGACCTCCGAAATCATGAATGAAGAACTGTCAGCAAAGGAAACTTGGACGATTAATGATTCTCAAAATCTTGCCCAAGGTATGGCGGCGATCGCCCCAACTTTAATCTCAGAAAAGGCTTCTGCTAACTTTTGTGAATGACGAAGTGGGGTCTCCTCAAATTTTATCCAATGGGGAAACCCGACATCTATCGCAATCAAGTCATCGCAAAACCTAGATCGCCTTAGACATTTTCTTCACCTGTTCTTGCCGCAAATAAACATCAAATTTAGCCGCAATATTGCGAATTAATAAGCGTCCGTGAGGCGTAACTGTCATTTCCGTTGGCGTGATGATAAGTAAATCGTCTTCGACCAAACTTTGAAGATCGGCTAACTCTAAATCAAAATATTGCTTAAAGTTAATCTGATATTTTTCTTCAATCTGGGCAAAAGATAAGTGAAAATGACACATTAATTCCATGATCACTTCCCGGCGAATTTGATCATCTTCATTGAGTTTGATCACTTTTTCCACCGGCCAGACCTGGGCATCCACCGCTTCATAGTAATCTTTTAACCGTTTATGGTTTTGGATATACATATCCCGGAGCATACTAATAGACGTTAAACCAAAGCCCACTAATTCGGCATCCGGTTGCGTGGTATAACCTTGAAAGTTGCGTTTTAATTCGTTATTACTTTGGGCGATCGCCAACTCATCATCGGGTTTAGCAAAGTGATCCATGCCAATAAAAACGTAGCGACTGCGGGTTAGTTCCTCAATGGTCATTTTGAGGATTTCTAACTTTTCACTGGGTTGGGGTAAATCCTTTTCTGCAATATTTTTTTGCACGGCTTTTAACCAGGGAACATAGGCAAAATTAAACACCGCAATGCGATTGGGATCTAAGGCAATGGTTTTTTGCACCGTTTCGCGGAACGTGGATAAATTTTGATGGGGAAGACCATAGATTAAATCCACATTAATACTTTCAAAACGCGCTTCTTTAATCCATCCCATTACTTCAAATAATCGTTCCTCTGCAACAACCCGGTTAACGGCTTCCTGCACTTGCGGATTAAAGTCTTGAATACCGAAACTAATGCGATTAAATCCCAGGGAGCGCAGGGTAAAAATATAGTTTTTATCAACATAGCGCGGATTAATTTCAATGGAAACTTCCGCATTATCCGCTAGGGTAAAATGACAATTAATCGCCTGCCAAAGCCGCTCCACCTGGTCAAGATTGAGATAATTAGGCGTACCGCCCCCCCAATGAAGTTGCACAACGGGCCGCGTTGTATCCACTAACTGAGATTTTTGTTCAATTTCCCGAATTAAATAATTTAAATAATTGTCTGCCGCTTTATCACTATTGGAAACAATCACATTACAACCGCAAAAATAACAAGCACTATGGCAAAAGGGTAAATGAAAATATAAAGATAGGGGCGATCGCCGTTGATTCGCGTGATCAATCGCGTTTGTCACATCTGCTAGGAGAAAATTATCCGTTAACTCGGTGGCTGGGGGATAACTGGTATAACGGGGAATCGCTTGATTATATTTTTGTAATAAATCGGCATCAAATTGAATTGTAGAAATGACGTTTTGCATAATCAAAATTTTCCTAGATAATGAATTAATCCCCCGGATTTTCTTCAGCAGATATTTTAGAAGTCTGGTATTAACCCTAAATCCTGGGGGAAAGCAAGCTTTTTTAAAGTGAAATCCTAAGCGGTTACTAAATCCGCCGCCACTGCACTCACGCCGCGATCGGTACTACCAGGCTTATCTTGACGGGTGAGCAGATCAAACAGATGTTCTCCCAAAGAATTTTTCAGGGACTCTTCCAATTCGTGCATGACATCCCGATTTAAAGAAAAGGCTAAATTAGCTTCTTCCACAATTTTTTGGGCGGTGGCTTCATCCACTTCAATGGCATCTAAGGCACGACGATATTGGTCTTTAAAGGCTCGTTTCGCTTCAATGGTGGGCAGTTGCTCAAACTCATAGAAACAAGTTCCTTGCCCTTCCGGTAAATTCAACGCTGATCGCACAATATTGCGTAACGCTTGTCCCCCGGACAAATCCCCCATATAGCGGGTATAGGCATGGGCTACCAATAATTCTGGCTGGGATTCTGCCACTTCACTCAGGCGATCAACATAGGCAACACCGGCGGGCGAAGGATTAATTTGCTCCAGCCAATTTTCGCCGTAGTAAAATACCAAATCTTTGGCAATACTCGCTTGACGGTTTAATTCGGGAAAATAGATAGTGTGAATAACCGGATGATCCTTTAATTGTAAGAATTCGGCTTCGAGCGTCCCATAGACAAAATAAAGATTAGATAATAATTGACGGAAGGGATCTTTTTCCACCACTCCTTTCAGAAAACACTTCATAAAGGCGGTATTTTCGGCTTTGGTATGGGATGCTTTTGTGCCTTCCCGTAGGAGTGAAGCGAGATGACTAGCCATGATTAATCTCCTAAGACAATCAATAAAAAAATAAAGAAAGTCCCCGCAGTAGGGACATCGTGCATCAAGAAAAACTTAACGATTCCAACTCAGCCAATCCTGGGGTTTGAGGAAAATTTCTGTTAATCCCGCTTCCGGACTGCCCGGTTCCGCCTGGTAAGCATATTCCCACCGAGCTACGGGCGGCATAGACATGAGGATGGATTCCGTGCGGCCATTGGTCTGCAAACCAAAAATCGTGCCTCGGTCATAGACCAAATTAAATTCCACGTAACGACCCCGACGGTATAACTGAAATTGGCGTTCGCGATCGCCGTAGGTCATCGTTTTGCGTTGTTCAGCAATGGGAACATAGGACGGTAAAAACGCCTTCCCACAACTATGTGCAAAGGCAAAGAGGTCTTCCCAGGTACGCTGAACCGGTCCCACCCGTTGACTATAGCGGGCCGCCTCACCGTCCAACTGATGACCACAGTAGAGTTGACCACTCCGGTCTTGGTAGTCAAAGAAAATACCCCCGACTCCCCGCGTCTCCTGACGATGCTTGAGATAGAAATACTCATCACACCACCGTTTAAACGCCGGGTAATATTCCGGATGGTGAGCATCACAGGCCGTTTTCACCGTTTGATGGAAGTGAATCACATCCTGCACAAAGGGATAGTAGGGCGTTAAATCCACCCCACCCCCAAACCACCAGATCGGCCCCGCCTCAAAATAACGATAATTGAGATGAACCGTTGGCACGTAGGGATTTCGGGGATGCAACACCATAGATGTTCCCGTAGCATAGAAAGAATGGCCCGCCGCTTCCGGTCGCTGGGTCAAAATCGAAGGAGGTAACGTATCGCCCCACACCTCTGACCAGTTAACACCACCCTGTTCAAATACGCCCCCATCCCGAATCACCCGCGTGCGGCCTTCTCCACCTTCGGCCCGTTCCCAACGGTCTTCTCGAAATTTGGCTTGGCCATCGAGGGCTTCTAACCCTTGGCAGATGTTGTCTTGAAGGTCTTGAACCAACTGCTTTGCCCGTTGACGGGAATCGCTAGGAGCTTGGTTAAGACTGGTTTGGGGGTTAACGACCTGGGTACTCATAGGGCTTGACGGAATCACTCCATTTCTGCAAATCTTCTGACTTTCATAACCATATAGGAATGAAAGTCCAAAAAGGCGATTTTGTTACAAATCTTTGCATTGGGTGAGGGAAGGGGCCGGAAGTGCCTGGGCAAGAACGATAAAAGGGCGATCGCTTTTGCTCCCTTGAGTTACAGACTCAGGGATTTGCTGATGATGAACATCCCAAGAAGGGCGATCGCCGCTCACAGATTTCCTCTGTTAAAAGAGAGTTGGGGAAGAAAAAATTTCAAGCTTTAAAGTGGATGAGTTTCAGGAAAACTCACCAAACTGTGGCTCTCTGGGAATCGTGGTGTAAAATGTTATTATTAAGCATATTGTCAAGCATGAGTAGCTAAAATGTTCTTTACAGAAGAATTGCTGGGTTTTCCTGGAATTACCGTAAATAACTATCAAATA
>JAYKIP010000115.1:0-9533 GCA_035286205.1 Merismopediaceae cyanobacterium | reverse complement strand
TAACCGGCTTGTTGTAGGGCCAAAACGGCATGGGAGCCGATATAACCCGCTCCACCGGTGACTAAAATGGTCGGTTGAGTTTGCGACACGATAGCTCCAATGTTCCAAAATGTTTTCTGAGTCTTCTAACTGAATTTACCGGATGAATCCACTCAGGGGATTAAACTCTATTCATTCTAAAAGATTAGGAGACAACCGGGGAGCCATTGGCCCAACTCGTTTAATGATGATGTTCGTGGCCCGACATAGAACCTGGTGGGGAAGTTGGGTTATTTTGAGCCGGTTGTACCATTTGCGGACGATGACCCCCTTGATGACCGTTTAAGGTGGACATACTCACCCCCCCAAAGGCGGCAATGCCCATTGAGACAAACCCGGCGGCGATCGCCCCCATGGACACTAACCCTAGGGAAATAACGCCCATGGGAACCACGCCAATAGAAACCACCCCCATCGGCACAATCCCGATCGCAATGTAGCCCGTTGGCGTAATCCCGACAGCAATTAACTTTGCTTCATACCATTTTTTGGGAGGACTGCCCGACGGCCCATTCTCCGAAGCATCACAGGGAGCAGTAGAAATCGGTAATTGCATAATCTTACATAGACGGAATACTGGCTTTCGGCAGTTTAAAAAGAAAGTGAAGGGAGCGTCAAAAGACAGCCTGTCAAACAAGCGCGTATTAACTTTCATTAACTTGCGTTTACTCCTGTTTATTGGCTCCTGTGAGTAAACGACCTGGTGTATTTTCAATCGCGGCGATCGCGGCCCGGGAACCTGCCACAATATCCCGTTCTTCTCCTCCTAAATACAATCGTCCAAAACTCCCGATCGCACTGACTTGTAAAATATTAATTAAGGCCGCTTTTTCGGCCGCATTGGCCGCCAGGGACGCATAGGCCGCCGGTTGCACTTCCAACACAAAGAGAGTTTGACCGGCTAATAACAGTTGACCGCGACGATTCCGGTTAATTAATTGGGCTTGGTAAGCATCAATATTACGAATAATTTGACTTGAAACAATTTGCGGTTTTAAACAATCCTGGGGTTTGGCTCCCAAATAACTTAAAATGGCTTGACCGGCGGCTCGTAATTCCCCTTGATTACTGGAATGAATTTCTAATAGGCCGTAGAGACGTTCTACAAACAAGACCCCTGGACGAACCACCGCCGCTTTTAGGGCAATATCGGTAATGCGATTAATCTCAATTCCCGGAGACACTTCCACCCACAGCGAAGCATCCCCCGGCAAGGGTAAAAAACCCACTGCTACCGTCCCAATATAGGCCGCGTGTTGGGGTTGTAAACTATCTAAATAAACATAACTCCGAAGCTCAACACTCATGCTGAAATTTTATATTAATAAACTGAAGAAGACAGGCTAGAAGCCCATCTCACTGTAAACTAACTCTAAGAAGACAGGCTAGAAGCCCATCCCACTGCTTTAAGTCCCCAATTAACTTTAGGCATCGGGGGGATTAACTGGGAAGAAAAATTCCACCCCTTGATCAATTAACGCCTGATTATTGGCGAGAATTTCCCGTTTAAAATTCCACGCTAGGACATAATAAATATCCGGTAAAGACGTTAACTCTCGCTCCAGTTTTAAGGGGATGTGCATTCCAGGGGAAATTAAACCTTGGCGTAATTCATTTTTCTCGACGAGATAATCTAAATACTGGGTGCCAATCCCAAAATAATTTAGCAGGGTATTGCCTTTCACTGGCGCACCAAATCCCCAAATGGTTTTACCGGCTTGTTTGGCGGCTTCCAGATAGGCTAAATTATCCGCCTTCATCTGTTCAATGCGTTGGGCAAATTCCACATAGGTGGCAAATTCATTACTTTTTTCGTCAATTTCGGCCTGTCTCATGGCTTGAAGGCGATCGCTGACGGGGCGTGAATCTTGATGACCGACAAACCCAATAATGGATCCCCCATGGATCGGAGCTAAATAGGCATCAAACAGGGCCAAACCATGACGATTTAAGAGAACTTCAATGGTCTGGAGATTATAGTAAAGTAAATGCTCGTGATAAATCTGATCAAAAGCTAAATTTTCGACAATACGCTTCATATAAAGAAACTGCACTACAAAGACCCCATCGGGAGCCAAGGCTGCCTTAATGCCATCGGTCACGGAATGTAATTCCTCTAAATGGAAAAAGACCCCTGCCGCATTAATCGCATCAAATTGACGGTTTAATTTTTTGACAACTTCTAAATTAAAAAAGTCATTCAGCGTGGGAACCCCGGCTTCGTTGGCCATTTTCGCCGTTGTTTTGGAGGATTCTACCCCTAACACTTCATAACCTAAAGCCTGAAAATGTTTTAACTGGGTGCCATCATTGGAGCCAATATCTAAGACAGATTTGATGGCTTGATCTTTAAAAAAGCGGTCATCCACTTCCTGGGCCACTTGCCGAAAATGTTCACTTAAGGATTTGGTAACCCCCGAAAGATAGGTGTGATCCCCAAACATAATTTCCTTTTTCACCGTATAATCCAATTGCACCGTTCCACAGTCATGGCAATATAAAACGCGCAAGGGGTAATAGGGTTCCTGACCCACTTCTTCGGGCTTTAAAAAATGATTACACCAGGGCTGAGAGCCTAAATCAATCGCTAATTCAAGGTTTTCGGAATCACAAACTCGGCACTGCATAGGAAACGATGAAGAAAGAAATGGCGAGGTGTTACTTCAATGGGTTACGTCAGTTCCCCCTCGTAAGGGTTATTTTCTCATGCTTTGCCAGCCGCGACTGCCTATCGGCCATTTTGATCACCTATGGTAGGCTGAAGACACTGCGTTCATTGAGGAGTAGGGCCTCAGGGTCAGGTCTAGGGTGCAACAATCTGTCGAGCAATCTTTAACTACGGATGAGATTCAGCCCATTCATTTTTTAACGGCGTTTGCTGGCTCGATGACGATGTTGGCGGAACAGGCGATCGTCGCGGATTATCTCCAGCATCATCAGGGTTGGTTTTGTCGTTGCGCTCAACCAATGCAAGCGGAACCCTTGGGGGAACATGGTTATATCCTCACCATTGGGCGGTTTGGAGCCTTGGGGTTTGATGTGGAGCCGAAAATGGGGGTGATTTTGGAGCCGCCGCATGAGGGGCATTATTTTATGCACACTGTCCCGATTCCCGATGAGCCTTTTTTAGGGTACGAGGTGGATTATCAAGCGGACATGATCCTGGTGGAAATGCCTACCCAGGAAATGGGAGAAGATTTAAGCAAGGTTTATCGTCGTCAGGGAGATGATTCCATTCCAGAACGAATTACCCAGGTGCAATGGCATTTGGAAATGGATGTGGCCGTCACCTTCCCTTCCTATATCTACAAATTACCTCGCGGCTTAATTCAACGTACCGGCGATCGCCTCTTAGCCGAGATTATCCGTCAGGTTTCCCCCCGCTTAACCTATAAAGTCCAAAAGGATTTTCATGAACTGATGAGCTTACCGCTTCCCCCGAAAAGTGGCCGTCATTTCTATCGCATCAAGCGTCAGGGAGACACCAGCTTAAACGCCCAGGAAGCCGAAACCGAGGACAGACAGGAAGAGGAGGAAACCCTAGAGGATTAAAAGAAGACGGCTGATGTGAGATAGAGAGGCTTGCAAAATCAAGAGGAGGCATCATGATAAAGGTAATCACTCCAAAGCATGAGGCCTCCCATGAATATGATAGATGCTCCGACTCTTTTGACGATTATTTATGTCCTGGTAGATGACTGGTATCGAGAACAAGGCTATCGCTAAATCCCCCTTCAAAAGGGGGACTTACCACCGCGAATTTGTCTGTTTTTACCCCTTTCAAGGAGGAGCTAGGGGAGATTCACAACTTACGTGTACACGGTCGCTTTTTTGGGGGGAGACGGGGTAAGAGAGAAAACCAAGGATTTCAAGTGAGATAGGGTTTGTTAAGAAAATCTGAATTCTTGAGGGAAGCCCCGGAAAGTTTGCTAGATATGAAAGAAGGAAAATCTAATGATAATTCCCTTGGCAAAAATCACCCAAGGTTAGGTGAAATAGGGGGAATTGGGCTTAATCTCTACAGTTTTTAGGGGAAAATCCTGCTTACTCATCGCCATCATTAAAGATTCCTTTTTTCTGCTCTCTTTTTGCTATTTTCCTGGTCTCTCTCTGAAACTTCCTATGTCTGATGTTTATATTGTGGCCGCCCAACGGACTCCCCTAGGGCGTTTTGGCGGCTCTTTAACCGATTTTTCTCCGACGGATCTCGCGGCAACGGTGATGAAGGCGGTGGTGTCCCAAGCGGGTATTGCTCCTGAAAATTTGGATTTGTATATTTTTGGGAATGTCCTGCGGGCGGGCCATGGCCAGTTAATTCCCCGGCAGGCGGCAATTAAGGCGGGGATTCCCGAAACCGTTGATGGTTACGCCATTGATATGGTCTGTTCTTCGGCCATGATGAGCATTATGAACGGGGCGATCGCCATTCGTGGGGGAGAAGCAGATTTAGTGTTGGCGGGGGGTGTGGAAGTGATGTCCCAAACCGGCTTTTTCCTTTCCCATCGCGCCCGTTGGGGTTACAAGTTTCTGCTGGGTAATCCCGAATCCCTCACGGATTTGTTGTTAAACGATGGACTACAGGATTCCATCACCGGTGAAGGTATGGGGGAACAAACGGAACGGTTAGCGGCTGACCATGGTTTTACGCGCCAGGATTTAGATGAAGTGGCGTGTTATTCCCAACAACGGGCGGCTAAGGCGACTCAGGAAGGCTTATTTAAGGCCGAAATTGTCCCCATTGAAATTAAAACCCGCAAGGGAGTTCAAGTTCTAGACAGTGATGAGGGGATTCGGGGGGAAACAACGGTGGAAACCCTGGCGAAATTGCGACCGGCCTTTAAATCCGATGGGGTGTTAACGGCGGGTAATAGTAGTCAAATTTCCGATGGGGCGGCGGCGTTAATTCTGGCTAGTGAAGAAGCGGTAAAACGCTATGGTCTGAAACCGTTGGCGAAAATTTTAGGCGGTAGTTGGGCGGGCGGGCCTCCCTGGCGATTCCCAGAGGTTCCTATTTTTGCGACGCAGAAATTACTGACTAAGTTAAATATGCAGGTGGCAGATTTCCATTTATTTGAAAATAATGAAGCCTTTGCGGTGAGTAATTTACTGTTTAACAAGTTGTTGGGCGTTCCCCACGAGCAATTAAATGTCAATGGCGGCGGGATTGCGTTGGGTCATCCCATTGGGGCATCGGGGGCCCGTATTGTGGTGACGTTGCTCCATGCTCTCCAACAACGGGATCAGTCCCTCGGTTTAGCGGCTCTTTGCCATGGAACGGGCGGTGGTACGGCGATCGCCTTGGAACGGGTTTAAGTAAAAGTTTGTAAATCCCCCCAATTTCTCTTAGAAAGCAATCTAGTGTTTGATCCCCCCAACCCCCCTTATAAATCAATCTGGTGTTTGATCCCCCCAACCCCCCTTAAAAAGGGGGGCAACCGGGCAAAATATTCACTATTCCCTACTCACTATTCCCTACTCACTATTCCCTATTCATCCTAGGAGTTTCCTATGTTATCCCTCGGTTTAGAAGATAAAGTTATTGTTGTTACCGGCGGTAATCGCGGTATTGGGGCGGCGATCGTCTCTTTGTTGCAGGATTTAGGCGCGAAAGTAGCTTTTACTGACCTCAGTATTGATGAAGGTAAAAGCACCGCTTTCGGTGTTGTCGCTGATGTGACCAGCCTGGAATCTATGACGGCGGCGGCGACAGAAATTGAAGCAAAATTAGGCCCTGTTTATGGCATTGTGGCGAATGCGGGGATTACCAAAGATGGCTTTTTTGCGAAGTTAACGCCCGAAGCCTGGGACGCGGTTTTAAATGTGAATTTGAAAGGAGTTGCCTACACCATTCAACCGTTTATTAAAGGACTTTACGAACGCCAAGCCGGTTCGATTGTGGCGATTAGTTCTATTTCCGGAGAACGGGGCAATATTGGGCAAACTAATTATTCTGCTACGAAGGCCGGGGTAATTGGCATGATGAAATCCCTGGCGAGGGAAGGGGCCCGGTATGGAGTGCGAGCTAATGCGGTTTCTCCGGGCTTTATTGATACGGAAATGACCCTAGCCATTCGTCAAGATATCCGGGATAAAATTACGGCAGAAATTCCCTTTGGTCGCTTTGGTAAACCGGCAGAAATTGCCTGGGCGGTGGCCTTTTTGTTATCTCCCATTGCCAGTAGCTATGTAACGGGTGAAGTGTTGCGGGTTAACGGGGCCCATCATACTTAAATTTTGATAATTGTTGTAATAACAATTTTTATTTTGGCCTCACGTAAGGTGGGGTCTTGCCGTTTTTATCCTCAAAGATGCTATGGTTTGGCAAGGACAGTTAAATTTAGAATATACTTATCAAGCAGAAAAAACGATTTTATCAAAGGCTTTTTTTCAGGCTCCTCTCAAGGTTCAACGGCCTTTTTATCCGGAAGGTCAGCCAATTTGTCATACCGTGATACTCCATACGGCGGGGGGCATCGTCGGGGGCGATCGCCTGTTATACCAAATTCAATGTCAGCCCGAAGCCCAAAGTTTATTAACGACAGCAACGGCAGGTAAAGTGTATCGCAGTAATGGCCAATTTGCGTATCAAACGGTGGAAATTAATCTGGCAGAAAAGAGTTATTTAGAATGGCTCCCCCAGGAAACCATTATTTTTAATCAGGCGTGTTATCAACAGGATTTACGGGTTAATTTAGCCGATCAAGCCGTTTTTTGTGGGTGGGAAATTCAGCGTTTAGGTCGCACAGCTAGGGAGGAACAATTTTTAAGCGGTGAGTGGCGATCGCGGTGGGAGATTTGGCAAAATGAACAACCGATTTGGATTGATAAACAGCAATTAAGGGGAAGTGAAAACACGGTAAACTCGCCCAATGCTTTAAACCAGATGCCCCTTTTAGGAACTTTAATTGGGTTAGGAATCCCCCTCTCCAAAAATATCTTAGAGCAAGCCCAGGGCTTAACCCAGGAGCTAAGAGATTTAGGAAAAATTGGACTTACCCTCACCCAAAATGATGGCTTAGTTTGTCGCTATCGAGGGGATTCTACTCAAGAAGTTTATCAAATTTTTCGTCAATTATGGAGTCTATTACGATTAACCTATCGTCAGCAAACCGCCATTAAACCCAGGGTTTGGCCGGTTTAGTTCCCTCCAGAGTCACTCGGCGATCGCCCTATAGAATAGTAAATTTGCTCAAATCAAAATTCACAACGGCTGGTCACAACCGTCCTACCTCATAACAGCGACTTTTGTTGCTCAATGAACCTTATTGACTCTTCATATTATGGTAGTAACATCCCCGGTTCCCCGTAAACCCATTGCCTCCAATGCCCGTCTAGCTCCCGATAGCATTCGCAAAGCCCACTACTTCTATCAATTTGCCAAAACCTACGAAATCACGCTCTATAAAACAGTCAATAGCCCACTTCAGCAGACCGGCCAGAGCCTTCCAACTACGATTACGTGGCTAACCCCAGATCCCCAAGACCCATCCCAAGATCAACTCTTTATTGATCATTATCCTATTGGCAAAGCAAACTGGACATTTAACCCCGATGAAGAAACCCTCAGTTGGCATCAAGGTTCCGGGGAAAATAGTCTTTCCGGAACCTTCCAAATGTTTGCCCACAACCTCCATGGCCAGGGATTTTTAAAAGTCGGGAATAATCACTATTCAGTGGCCATTGATGTCAAGCCAGTGACCTATTACTGCAATCTTTCAGCCAATGCCGGAGCCTATGTTGCGGGAAAAACGGCTAGTAACTTGAATTTAGTATGGGATACCAATTCTGAGGCTTGGCAGAAGGCAGATTGGGAAGCAAATCGCTTGACTTTTACCTACGGAATGAAAGGCGAAATTAAATTTCATCAGAAAAATTATTTAGAGTTAGCAACTTTTAAAGACAATCAAACAGGAGTCCTTTGGAATCCAGGAACCGATAACTTTACTTTACTGATTACCCCTGATTTTCGCTTTATTTTTGAACCCCAGGACTCTGCGATTTTCCCCGACGACGACCCCATTGCGTCAGAAGAGCCGATTGAGACGGTATTCCCTTACCTATTTGCTTTCGATTTTGATGGGTTTGCGGTTAACTTTACGGGAGCGATGTTGACCAAAGAAAAAAGTCCCATGGGGAAAGTCTATGCAGTGACTGGCTCGGCTATTAATCCGGCAATAGTAGGTTTTTATGAACTCAAAAATAACCAGAGTCAATCTAGCATCCTCGGAATTTTCAATGGCCAACTTTATATTAATCATCAACCGGTTTTAAATTCCTGGCAAGAAGGCGATCGCCTCCATTGGAAAAATCTTAGTGCAACGGAAAAGCAGACTTCTCTTCTACCAGAACAAGGAAGTCTCCAATTTTCCAAGGATGGAAGTTTAATTAACACTTCTACAGGTTTTACAGGTAAAAGAATGAGTGGGGAGGCGGCTCTAGCTCATTCTGCCAGTCAGATCCATCCCAAACTGTTAACGGCTTTAAACGCTACTACAGTGGCGGGAACTGACTTGGATATTCATACTTTATTGAATATGAGCCAATACCAGAAAGATAAGGATGGAAATTGGACAGACGTGATTCAACAGTCAGCCATGTCAGATTTCTATAATATTCTTCAGGCTTATATGGACTCCAAGCTTCGCAAAACATTTTTGAGCAATAATCCGCCCAATTTAGATGCCAAAGTTCAGGAAATTTCTAAAGTTGTCGGTAAAAATGGGACTCAGCCCCAGACCTGGTATCAGGAATTGTCTATTCCTTATTTGGTAAATGCCCTTTCTACCAACACAGAAGATGATTATGCGGGGACATTAAATGCTAAACGTGCTCAAAGTTATTTGACTCAACAGACTTCGATTAGTGATGTTTTTCAGGCTCAATCTTCTTTACTCTATGCCTATCGTTGGCAAACCAGTGGTGGGACTAATGCTCAAATTGGCAGTTTTTTGGATGATCAAAAAAACAATCAACAAAAATATGCTCAGTGGATTGAAGAGGACTTAAACGATTGGAAGCAAGACATTGACAACAGCGTTGAGCCAGACGGCGACAATATCAAGGAATTAAAAGAAGGAGCGGAAGAGTTAGCAGAAAATGCGAAGCAGGGGAAATATTGGGCCTGGGTCTTTTTTCAGTATGCCACCCAACCTTCCGCGTTAATGCTCCTCAAGCAAATTAGTTTGTCGCCGACAACAGGGCTGGATGGTTCCGCTTTTACCCGTCGTATTCAAAGCAATTGCGCTGTTTTGTCACTTTTAGATGACTCTGGTTATTTTACCCAACAATATACCAAGGTTATTCAACTGTTTGAAATTGGTAATATTTTGCCAACTTTAATTGATTACGGTGGCGATTTGAATGGTTATTATTTTGCTGTTCAAGAGATTCTTCAAGCCTTTGTAGATCAGTATGTAAACAGCACCGATCCCCAAATGAAGGAGCAAGCAGAGCAAATTCAAACGGCTATTCAAGAAGGATATGTTGCTGATATT
>JAYKIP010000114.1:0-6237 GCA_035286205.1 Merismopediaceae cyanobacterium | reverse complement strand
TTGTGCAGGACGCAACCCCATTGATGAATCCTCTTCAACATTCCTATCTTGGTGCTGCCCATGCCTAATTTTTCTGATCTTGGTAACTTAAAACTGGAATCGCTTCTCCAACAGGGATTAGATACTTTTCTGAAAAGACAAAGCAATACTCCCGAAAAAGCGGAAAAAATCGAAAAAATTCTCCTCAAAAAGCGATCGCTGGATCGGAAAGGGGAATTGTACGAATTGCCGCCCACCCATGCCATTACCCTTGTTGCCTATCAAATTCGTCGCCAAGACAGTGAAGGGTCAATTCTCGTGACATTGGAACATCTCAGAAAACTCTATCAAGAACTGAACAAGGAAATTTTACGATACGCCACCAATGGCCGATTAGCCAAGGCCGAAAAACTCTGGCAACAGCAAAAAAATGTTGATATTCTTCACTATACCCATCGTCTGAAAGCCTTTCGGGTTAGTCAAAAAGCCAAAATTCTCAACTGGATTATTGATTTAGACCTCCACAAAGAAACCTCCGATGAGCAGTCCTATGGCAGTGGGACAGCTAAAGCCGTTTTAGAATCTTTAATGACGGTTTTTCTCGATGAACCCGAAGCCAAAAGTAACTCCCAGGATTACCTCGACACTCTGATTGCGCAGGATTGGATTCCTCACCTCACGGAAGTAAGCCGCCCGTTTTATAACCATAGTCAACT
The DNA here is from genome assembly GCA_035286205.1 of Merismopediaceae cyanobacterium. Taxonomy (GTDB): domain Bacteria; phylum Cyanobacteriota; class Cyanobacteriia; order Cyanobacteriales; family Microcystaceae; genus Woronichinia. Next base: position 5,542 of record JAYKIP010000114.1, on the reverse strand, counting down.
CCGGTATAAGATTGTCTTTCGGAAACCCCCTCGATTTGCTTTTTAAACCTCGTCTAACTGGAAACCCATAGTTTTTGTCTCTTCCAAGGCGATCCTCCTAAATCCCCCTTAAAAAGGGGAACTTGCCCCTGGAAAGTGTTTCAAAAAACTACAGTTCCCAAAATGGACGCGGTTTAATCCCTCGAATGTCTTCTCCATCCCCCCTCACGGATTATAAAGATTGAGCCGCTAACCAAACTTCATGGCGACACTTCAGTTGGTAAAGTTTATTAGCCATCAGTCCCGCCCAAAAGCGATGGGTCTTGGGAGTAATTAAATAATGGCTATCCTCGTCTATCACTTTCTGAAATGTTTCCACTAAAAAATAGGCGACTTGTTTGGCGGTAATATCACTGCCAGCGATTTGGCTCCTAAACAGTAGTTCCCTAGGGCGATCGCCGGTCATCCCTTGATACACCATCGAAAAATCATGGCTGGCCTCTGGGTGTAACCGTTCCGGCGAGGGAAGAGAAGTATTGGCCGGTGTCTTGAGGAGTTGGGTCACCAGAAAAGCATAATGATAGTCCGGTACGCCGCGCAAAATTCCAGAGTAATAAAGCAACATCGGCGAAGTCAACTGCTGTGAGGCCTTGAATGCCCAGTTGGCCTTATCCAAAGGTAAATACGTTAAGAAAATTTGCCACTCCGACATATTGCCAAGTCTGTTATTGCTATTGATCTCCCTTTCAGGTTATAGTCAGGTTAACATTTTCGTCTAAGATAGCCCAATATCCATAACACTCACGTTAACCTCTCCTCCTTTAGCCTTCTTCTGCATAGGGCATTGGGAGACTCTAAACGGACGTGGAGCGATGATAAGACTACTTCGGTAGCACATTGCTGTGAAGCGTCAAGGAATCCTTTCCCTTTAGGGAAGGGAGGTATGTCAAGCGACTCCAAAACCCATAGCAAGGTTGAAAGTCCTGTTAGAGTTGCTGTCAAGGAAAAGCCAAAGGATATAAGCCAAGGTGAGCCGCTAATCCTTAGACGAATAACAACTGAATCAAAAATTGCCTTGCGGTCGCGGGACGACATTCCGAGACGTTAAACGGGCGTATCGAGGCAGTCAAACTTTCCCCAGAGAAAAGGCTGTCCGGCGAAACGTCAACCCACCGAAAGAACTCTAGTTCTAGTCGGAATCCTCGTTTATTGAGCGAGAAGGATGTCACTTGAGCCTCATGCGGAAAAATTTGAGCCTTGATTCATAGTCTCGCCATCCCTTAATTTCCGTGTTGGAACTTCTCAATCGGTTTTTTGTCTCTCTCACCGGAGATGAACCGTCCCCGCCTAGTTTTCTAGGCCCCGTTGGGGTAAAGAGAAAGAGGTGCCGAGGGCTTTTATCGGAATCAACACTCAATCTTTCCTCGAACCAGAGATCTTGTGTCTTGTTTGACCCTTTTACAACAGAAGATGTAACCAAAGCAGACAAAATAATACGCCTCTCTAGGAATCGTTCCCTAGTCACTGATGTCCCATACTAGGGAAGAAGTCCCTGTTAAATATTGACTCCGATGATGCTGACTAATCGTCTTCAGTTAATCAGTAACCTATCTTGAGTACCCATTGAGAACGCTTCTGGCGCGACCCTGATGACTTTCCCTGGGGGAAGTTTTCTCGGAGCGAGAACGGTGAGTCCTGGGTTAAGGAACTTAATTCCTAGAGTCGTTCTCCGGTTGGCGGGGAATACTGCTGACGGAGGCGATCGCGTTGAACTGTCTGAGGCTTGGGAGGGGGTTAGCCCCCTATCTTCTCCTCTACCTTTAAGGAACTGTAACTTTCATGCCAAAACAAATTATCATTGCCGAACATCATCAAGTCGCGGCAGTTTACTGGGAAGATCAAATTCAAGAATTAGTTGTTTCTACTGGCAATCAACAGGTTAGTGATATTTATTTAGGTCTCGTCGAGACAGTGATTCCAGGGATTGATGCGGCCTTTGTGAATATCGGCGATACGGAGCGCAATGGTTTTATCCATGTCACGGACTTAGGCCCCCTACGGTTAAAGAAAACAGCCGGGGCGATCACCGAGTTATTGGCTCCTCAGCAAAAAGTCCTGGTGCAGGTGATGAAGGAACCCACCGGCAGTAAAGGGCCGCGCTTAACGGGCAAAATTAGCCTACCGGGCCGCTATTTGGTGTTAATTCCCCATGGCCGGGGGGTGAATCTTTCCCGACGCATTAGAAGTGATGAGGAACGCAATCGCCTACGCGCCCTAGCGATTTTGGCCAAGCCGGCGGGGATGGGGTTATTGGTGAGAACGGAAGCTGAAGGGAAGGGAGAAGATGCGATATTAGAAGATCTCGAAAGTTTACAAAAGCAGTGGGAATTGATTCAACACCAGGCCGTTTCGACCCGGCCCCCAGCCTTACTGAATCGTGATGATGATTTTATTCAACGGGTACTCCGCGATATTTATAGTTCTGATGTTAACCGCATTGTCACGGATTCGCCTTCGGGCATGAAACGGGTTAAACAGCATCTCATGGGCTGGGGCGGAGGACGGGCCCCGGTGGGAGTGGTGATTGATTACCATCGAGAATCCCAAAATATTTTGGAATATTTTCGAGTCAATGCGGCCATTCGTGAGGCGTTAAAACCCAGGGTGGATTTGCCTTCCGGGGGATACATTATTATTGAACCGACGGAAGCCCTCACGGTGATTGATGTTAACTCCGGTTCTTTTACGCGATCGGCCACGGCCAGGGAAACCGTCCTTTGGACAAATAGCGAAGCGGCGACGGAAATTGCCCGCCAGTTACGCCTCCGCAATATTGGGGGGGTGATCATCGTGGACTTTATTGACATGGAGTCCCGCCGCGATCAACAGAAACTCCTAGAGCATTTCCAACGGGCATTAAAACAGGATAAGGCCCGTCCTCAAATTGCCCAATTGTCGGAATTGGGATTGGTGGAGTTAACCCGTAAGCGTCAGGGGCAAAATATCTATGAATTGTTTGGCAGTCCCTGTTCCCACTGTGGGGGTTTGGGATATTTAGCGGCGTTACCAGGGGAAGCGGAACCGGTGTGTTTAGAAAGTCCGATGCTACCGGTGATCCGTTATGCGTCCAGTAGTCCTAGTCCGAACTTGAGTCCGAGTTTGCTACCTCGTGGGGGAGAGAAAGAAACCAGTCGTCCTCCCTTGGCCAAGTCTGCACCGTTACCGGAGGTTGGACTGGATACGGGGTTTGAGTATGGGGCCGGAGCCAATACGGGGGTAGAGGTCAGTTACCATCCCACTTATCAGGAAGCGGGCAGTAATGGGGGCAATCGTCGTCGTCGTCGTCGCCGGGGGCCAGAATCCTTTGCCAGGGAGGAGGCCCCGTCTAAAGGAGTTGCTCCTCTACCGAAAAGTTTGCCGCCGGTGGTGGAGTCGGAAGGGGAAGAACGCAAGGAGCGTCGAGAACGCCCCGCCCGGCGAGAAGAAGTGGCACGGGAACGGGTGGTAGTGGAACTAACTCCCAAGGAACAGGATGTATTTGCGTTGATGGGGGTTTCTCCTTTACTGAAGTTAGACCGCGATTTTAAAGATCCGAAATCGGTGATCGTTTCGGTGCGGACGGCTAGTGGGGAACGTCGAGAGTTAATGGAAGGGGGAACAGTTAAGGAGACGGGAACGCCTGAGATGCGTGGGGAGATGCCGGCGATTGAGGTTTTGAAGGAGCCGGTCAATCCATTGGAGGAAACGACCGAATTCCAGCCAGAAATGATGAGTTCTCCCAGTCCTCTCCCGGTAACAGATCGGGAACCCATCGTCCTCCCCCTGGATAACGTCCTCGAAGAGAGTGGGCCAGAACCCCTGAGTGTGGAAAGTGAGGAATCTTTGGCGCGTCGTCGTCGTCGTCGTCGGTCATCGGCCCAGGATGAGTGAGGGATTGCTACTAGCGGGGGTAGATGAAGTGGGACGGGGCTGTTTGTTTGGCCCAGTGGTGGCGGCGGCTGTCCTGGTTTCCCCGGAGGCGTTAACCGCTTTGGTTTCCCTGGGGGTCAAGGATAGTAAACAGCTTTCGGCTCACCAACGGCAAACCTTAGTGCCTCTCATTCAAGAAACGGTTTTGGGCTATGGTATCGGTCTGGCAACGGTGGCAGAAATTGAACAGCTTAATATTCGTCGGGCTTCACTGCTGGCGATGAAACGGGCTTTGCTGAAACTGCTCCAATCCCCCGATCGCTGTTTAATTGACGGACGAGACCGCATCCCGGATTTGCCCTGGGAACAGGAAACTGTTATTCGAGGGGATCAATCCTCCCCGGCGATCGCCGCCGCTAGTATTCTGGCCAAGGTCTGGCGCGATGAGTTGCTCCAACGTTTGGCCCGCAAATATCCGGACTATGATTTAGCCAACAACAAGGGATATGGCACAGCGAAACACCGTCAAGCCTTACAGCAATTCGGGTTAACCCGTTTCCATCGTCCCCTTTTCTGTCGTAAAAGTCTGTCTTCTGGGGCCTTTACGGAGTCTGCTCCGGACTAGGCCGCAGGAGCGATCGCTCGATATTGTAGTAAACCGCTAACCCCAAACCACCGCTTAAAAGACCCAGTAACACCAAGAGAACAAGTAATCTACTCTGACGGGCCGCTGAGGTTTCCGAAAGTTGCGCGATCCATTGTCCTAATCCCTGGGGTAACCAACGGGGAGGCGGTGTGGGGAGATAATAGCCTTCGGTCGAAGATTCTGGTTCGGGGTGAAGAGAAGAGTCCGCGTTAGGATGTTGCAGACGATGGATTTGGGAAAATAGCCAATAGATGGGAGTCCCCACACGGCTTAACTGTAAGGTTTTCAGTCCTTCTACTTCTACAATGGGAATTTCCGAATAGAAAACTTGATGGGGAAGTTGCCAGGTTTGGAAGCGTGTCAGCAGAGGATGTAACCCCTGTTGGAGTCGTTGCCAGGGTAACGGATGGGGCGATAATTGATCACATTTGGTTAAGACTAACGCCAGGGGTAAGGTTAATTCCTGATGGACGAGCCATTCCCCTAGGGCTTCAAAGGGTTGAAGGAGACGATTTAAACGAGAGCGATCGCTGGCTAATTGCACCAATAAGGACGCATCTAAAAAGAGACAACAGCCATCACAACGAGTCAGTAAATTCGTAAAAGCCGGATTGGTTACCTGACAGACTTCCCCCGGCACATCCCACCATCTCACATGGGCCAGGGTTTGATTGCCCCATTGATGACGCTGTTTTAAGCAAAAATCAAAATTCGCAATTTTTAACGTCGCTGGCGGATATTCCCCCGTTTTGGCAACGTAAATCAGGACATTATCAATCGTCCGGCGGACTTCCCGGTCTTCACAATCAAACCAGAGTAACCGTTGTTGGGAGCTATCCCGATGACATTCCAAATAACAAGCGGTTAAAAAGACCGTTTTCCCGACTCCCCTGGGGCCAATACTGAGAAAACTATAGAATGGTTTTTCATTTTCAACAGATACAGCCATAGGGCAAGGCGGAAAATATTTTCAGTTTGGCTGATTTTAGCTCAAATTCTGCTTTCCCC
>JAYKIP010000113.1:0-6308 GCA_035286205.1 Merismopediaceae cyanobacterium | reverse complement strand
AAATCCCGTAGTCCTTTCGTATCCTGACGTTGGGTTTCCGGGCGGCAGACTAAAACCAGATGAAGGTTATTGCCCCAGGGTTGCAGCGATCGCCCTAGGAGGGAAAGGGGGCCCGAAACCTTTTCTGCTTCCAAATCCGAATAGAGATAATCCATCCCGTCCGCCAGAATCCAGACCCGTCCCCCTCGAATCTCCTCTTCTAAAAAGGCTTGGGTGTCAGCCAGGGGCCATTCCGTAAATTCAGCGAGGGCCGCCAACCAGGAACCAAACAGATAGTCACGGAGAGAAATATTTTTCAGTTGAAAAGGAGAAAGCCAAAGGACGGTGTCAGCCTGGGGATCAGCCAATAAGACCTTGGCCAAATATTGTAAAAATAAAGTTTTGCCCGTTCCCGATTCTCCCAAAATGGCTAGGCGTTGACCCTTACGAGTGGGCGGCAAGCTAGACAAAATCTCCTGGGGTGTATAACCAGCCGAGACACCATTCGGTTGGGCAAATAAACGCAGGGCGATCGGGAGGGGCGGCAAGGCGGCCAGAATTCCTCCTGGCCGAGTTTCCACCGAATCACAGGGTAAATACCGTTCCACCAGGGATAAACACCCCTTTTGCCAAAGCTCTCGTTGGGTCGGTTCCAACTCAGAGGATAACTCCAGGGGAGGCATCGGGGCAGATTGCTGGGACATGGAATTTTACCAAAAAGGAGAAAAGAGACAGGTTTCAACCGAATTTGCCATCTCTTCTCTACTCTATCAAACTCGTTGAAGCTCAGGCATGGCCGCCGATCCTCTACTAGGCAAAACTTAACATTATGGGCAATGTTATTGGCTGAGGGCGCGTAAAAACCGACTGAGTTGGGTTAGGGGATTGGCTCTTTTTGTGCCTGATGGTGCGCCGGGGACAGTTTGCGGCGGATTGAGTAATAATTCTAGGGCTTCTCCCTGGGGTTTTTGGGGTTCTTCGGCCACCCGTTCATAGTTGTCTCCCTGCTCTCGATAGACTTGCCAAAGGGAGGGATAGGAACGCAACACCACGGCCCCTTCCAACGGTCGCAGATAATAGGCCGTCAGTAGGGTACTCAAAAACCGTTCCCGCAGTTGCCGAGCCGCATAACCAATGCCGACAATGGCCACGTCTTCCAGTTGGGGAATTAATAACACCACCGGGCGATCGCCGGCCAATTCACAGAGATGTTCAACGATTTGCACTTCAACGGCGGAAGGAGCCACCACCAGATAGGCTTGATCAGTCGGGGCAATTTTGCGGTCAACGGGGGTATAACGACTGCCCAGGTCGCTAATGGCAAAGGGGGTTTCTCCCCAATCTCGACGGGCTAGGGCGGCGGCTCCGGTATCGGGAAATAACACCCTTAAGCCTAATCCCTCATCTTTAAATAGCTCCGTAAATTGGAGAGCCAGACTTTGGGCCTGTAGGGCAATTTCCGGAATCACAAACTCCACTTGTATCCGACGATGACCATCGGCTAAGGCCCTTTGACAAGCCTCCAAGGCTTCGGCGATCGCGTCTTCTAAACGGTTAGGAACAGAACTCATCAAATCATTACTCTCAAAACTATTAACCATCAAACTGTAAAACACAGAGATCCCGATCAAGACTTCCAATGCTTAAGTCAGGAAAATTTAAGACCGAGAAGCCTCTTCCTGAGCCAACTCGTTAAGCGGTTGCCATCCCGCCCGCCAGAGTTTGCGGTCTTTTAATTGTTGGGCATTAATCCAAAACCGTACCTGGGGATCACAACAGGCCACTAGCTCCGCAAAAATCCAACGTCCTTCCTGACGACGGTTCATCACCTGAAAATGTCGCCACCCCCAGGTAGTTTGTTGGGCTGTCCAGCGCGATCCCAAAAGATGGGGAAACTTTTGTCGTTGGGTCATGCGTCTAAAAACTCGCGTTAGTTTGATTCTTGACTTTCATCCACCTGGAGTATGGGGGGATTGATGGTTCATTTTCCGTCAAAAGCGTTTAGAGTGCCTATAATCAATAGGCAATAATCTCAATGCTTTACTGCATACTTTGAGCCTGAGTTTAACCCGCTCTTTTCTCCTGAACGCTTCCTATGGTGATGTTTCCCTCCATGATGACTGTCCGTGTAACCCGTGTGATTTTAAGTGGCTGTTTGAGTCTCCTTAGCTTAACCCCCGTTCAAGCTCAGATTCCGCCCCAGGCAGCCAAGGCGGCCCCCGTTGCCCCGTCCGTTTTGCCCCAGGAATCGGAATATGTCCTTGGACCCGGCGATCGCGTAGGGATGAGTATCTATCAAATTGACGATTTGAAGGGAGAATTTCCCGTGCTAGTAGATGGCACCATTGGTTTCCCCCTGATTGGCACTATTAAAGTCCAAGGGAAAACAATCCCCCAACTCACCGAAACCCTCCGTCAGCAGTACAAGAAATATATCAAACGCCCGGATATTACCGTTATTCTCTTACAACCCCGCCCCCTCAGTATTACCTTAGCCGGCGAAGTTAATTCCCCTGGTTCCTATCAAGTCGCTGTCGTCCAGGGACAAAAATTTCCCTCCTTAACCGACATGATTCAACAGGCCAATGGTCTCACGCCCGTGGCCGATATTAGCCAAGTGGAAGTACGGCGAACAACGGGCAAGGACGAGCAAAGCTACCGGATTAATCTCTGGGCCTTGCTCCAAAAAGGGGATAGCCGCCAAAACTTAACCCTCCGGGATGGCGATGTGATTGTCGTTCCCAGCAAAACCAAAACCGATCCCCAGGAAGTACGCCAATTAGTAGATGCTAACTTTGGTATTCGCTTTGACTCAGAAATCAATGTGGCCATTGTCGGACAAGTCTTTCGTCCAGGGGCTTATAAACTTGCTCCCACCACTCGCGCCAGCAATTTAACCCAAGTCGGGGGGGCTACCGGTTCCTCCGTTGGGAGTAATAAAGAACAGGGGATTCGTCAACCTGTCCGCCTAACCCAAGCCCTTCAAGAAGCGGGAGGCGTAAAACCCGATGCCGATATTCGAGATATTCAAGTTCGTCGTCAAAATCGTAACGGTCAAGAAGAACTAATCGCCGTTAACCTGTGGGAATTATTACAATCCGGCGATCTAGACAAAGATATTATTCTTCAGAGTGGTGATACCATTAATGTCCCCCAAGCTTCTGAATTAACGGCCTCCCAATTCGATGCTATGGCGACGGCGAACTTTGCCCCTAAAACCATTCGAGTCAATGTTATTGGTGAAGTTCGTAAACCTGGTTCAGTGGAATTACCTCCTAACAGTACCCTCAACCAGGGCTTATTAGCGGGCGGTGGGTTTGATCCTCGGCGGGCTGACCAGTCTAATGTCAATCTCATTCGTCTCAATCCGGATGGAACCGTGACCAAGATGACCATTCAACCGGACTTTAGCGAAAACATTGACTCCGAACGCAATCCCACCCTCCGTAATAACGATGTCATTCTGGTCAATACCAGTGCGTTAGCGTCAACGACCGATACCCTGGGAACGGCCTTTAGTCCCATTGGTGCGATTCTGGGCGGCGGATTCCTCAGTATTTTCAATCTTTTCCGATAGCATAATGAAACATCCCCCTAACCTCGTAACCCCCTTAACACGGAGAACCTCCATGGATGACAAAACTCTGAGTCCTCTGGCTCCCCCTCGACAACCACTCCAGGAAGGGGGCCAGCTTTCCTATGGCACGAGTCGGGGTAGTAATGCGGCGGCGGAAGAGTTAAATCTGCGTCAGGCCTGGTTTATCCTCAAACACCGTTGGCGGTTAGTCTTGGCGGTGACCTGTGGGGTTACGGTGGCGATGGGGGTCTGGACATTTCAACAAACCCCGACTTACCAAGGCAAGTTTCAGTTGCTAGTAGGAGATCCCATTTCCCAACAGAGTGGTGTTAATCCGGTGTTGCTGGATCAGTTAGGGGTCAGGGAGGTGGATTACGACACGCAAATTGCGGTTTTGCGTAGCTCTAGCGTTCTTAAGCCCATTGTCCAAGAAATTCAAAAACAATACCCGGAGGTGGATTATAATTTGTTGGCGGGGGGAAATAGACCTCTGCTGGCTATTTCTCAACTGAAAGAGACCAAAATCCTGGAAGTTGCCTATCTGGGTATTGACCGCGCCCAAATTGAGTTTGTGTTAAATGAATTGGCCCAGGCTTATTTACGCTATAGTCTGGAGGAACGTAAGGTTCAAATTAACCAGGGCATTAAGTTTGTTGATGATCAACTGCCTAAACTAAGGGAACAGGTTAATCGTCGTCAGGCCCAGTTACAACGCTTTCGCCAGCAGTATAATTTGCTCGATCCGGAGCAGAGAGCCAGAGAGTTATCGGAGTTAGAGTTTAAGCTTCAGGCTCAATATCTGGATTTGCAGATGGCTCTCCGAGAGGCGGTTTCTCTTAATAGTTTGTTAAAAGCCCAGTTGGGGTTAAGTCCAGACAATGCGATCGCCTCTAGTTTTCTGAGTGAATCGCCCCGCTATCAAAACTTATTAAACGAATTGCAGGCGGTGGAACTGGAGTTAGTCCGCGAATCTTCCCGCTATTCCGATGATAGCCCGGTGGTACAAACCCTCAAGGAAAAACGGGCGCGTCTGATTCCCCTCTTACGTCAAGAAGCCCAGTCGGTTTTGGGGCCACGCTTTAATCCGGAGCAAATGAAAACGGGAGATTTGACCTCACCGAGTAATTTACGCTTGGGACTTAATCAGCAATATATTCAGACCACCAATCAAGTCCAAGTACTAGAACAGAAAAAAGTCGCCCTCGAAAAACAAATTAAGGACTTAGAGCAACAAATCAAATTAATGCCATCGATCGCCCGGCAGTATATGGACTTGCAACGGGAAATTACCGTCGCCAATGATGGTCTCAGTCGCTTTTTAGAAGCTCAACAAAAACTCCAAATTGACGCGGCCCAACAAACCGTTCCCTGGCAGTTAATTTCCCCCCCTTCCGTAGCCGATACCCCGGTGTGGCCCAAGCCGGTACGTAATCTGACCCTGGGGTTAATTGCGGGAACCTTACTCGGTATGGGGGCGGCCTTCCTGCTAGAGCGGTTAGATCCGGTCTTCCACTCCGTTGAAGAGGTGAAGGAAAACAGTCAAATTCCTATCCTGGGCATGATTCCCTGGCAAAAAGACCTACAAGTGATGGAGAAAGTCGTCGGAATTAACCTATCTCCGATGACCGGTGGTGCCGGTACTCCCCCTAAAATGCCCAATCCGCGATCGCTGAGTCGAGGGTATCGGTCTTCAGGATTTTTAGAAGCTTTTCGGTCATTAAACACCAGTCTTTGGTTGTTGGGGGCCGATCATCCCATTCGGTCTGTGGTGATCAGTTCCGCCACCCCTGGTGATGGTAAATCTACTACTTGTTTACACTTAGCCCAGGCCGCGGCCGCTATGGGCCAAAAAATCCTTTTAGTAGATGCAGATTTGCGTCGTCCCCGGATCCATCAATATTTTGGGTTATTAAATACCCAGGGACTGAGTAACGTGATTGCCACAGGTTTAAGCCCTGAAGAAGCCATTCAACGAGTCCCTCAGTGGGATAACCTATCGGTCTTAACCGCCGGGGATTTACCCCCTGATCCCATTCGTCTCTTAACCTCACGACGGATGCAGGAATTAATGGAGGGCTGGGAACAAAGCCAAGCCTACGATTTAGTTATCTATGATACGCCTCCCCTACTTAACTTTGCGGATGCTCGGATTTTAGGAGCCACGACGGCCGGGATTATTGTTGTGGTAAAACTTGGTAAAACAGACCGCTCGGCATTTCAGCAGATCCTTGATGATTTGAAAATGGCCCAGACACCGATTTTGGGATTAGTGGCCAATAGTGTCAGTCGCAATGATTACGGTTCCTATAATTATTATCGTTACAATCAGGGTTAACCAGGCTTCTCTCCTTTCCCTGAATAGCTTATTTTTTCCCGAAAATAGATTAAATTAAGTCTTAATTCTAAATTTACCCATACTTAAAATTTAAGTCTAATTCTAAAATTAAAATTAAATCTAAAACAATGACTGCTGATCGTTCTTCGTTTTTATCTCTGTTACAAAGCTATAGTTGTCTAACGCCGAAGGTTCCCCAATCTCCCACCGAAAAAGCAACATTAAGGTCGGCAATTCAATGGCTCACGCAACAATCGGAATATGAAAATTTAGGGATTTGTGCGGATAGTTTGGAACAGGCTTGGTTGGCCTTAGAGCATTATTTAACCGGGTTGGGTTACACGGTAAATCTATCCCAACTGAGCAAACCAGAAGTATCCGGGGTCATTTATCTCAAATTTAATACCCACAAAATGA
>JAYKIP010000112.1:0-6092 GCA_035286205.1 Merismopediaceae cyanobacterium | reverse complement strand
AATATAACGATGGGGAAAATCAGACATCCCCGGCTCAACGGTGACCATAGCTATAAATAGTTTGGGGTAACGGTATGGGGACGGTTTGGGAGGGTTTTTCGGCTAAAAGGAAAGGAATACGCGCTAAGGTAACTTGTAATCCCAACATCGGATCATCTCCATTGGCGACGAGAAATTCTAAACCGTGTAAATCTGGCCAGGTCGCCATTTGATCTAAACAATGGAAAATCGCTTGATAATCGGAATGCTGGGGATCTTGATACCAGGGTTGGGCCGACTCTACAGCCTGGTCTAACCCTAAATGCACAATTAACGCCGATTTGCCAAATAGGGCGATCGCCACCGGTCGGGCTTCTTCCTGGAGTAGTAACGGAGTGGGTTTAATTAATTGACGTAATTTTTCCAGTTGTTGATACCGTTCCGAAGGATTTTGCCAGGAATCTTTGCCCGTTAAAGCAATGGTCACAAGATAACTTTTTAAGAGTAAATGCCCCAACTTTTCTGCTTTAGTGGCCAAATAATTGGAATTGTAATCATTGGCTTCAATTAAGAGGGGAACCCGTTCAATTACTTCTAAGCCATAGCCTTTTAAACCGGCAATTTTACGCGGATTATTGGTAATTAAACGAATATTTTTAACCCCTAAATCATTTAACATTTGTGCGCCCATGCCATAGTCCCGCAAATCCGCCGGAAATCCTAAGCGTTCATTGGCTTCCACCGTATCAAACCCTAAATCTTGCAAGGAATAGGCTTTTAATTTATTCACTAAACCAATCCCTCGTCCTTCTTGGCGCAGATAAACCACGACCCCTAACCCATGGTTTTCGATCATTTTTAAGGCCGCGTGTAACTGCATTTGACAATCACAGCGCAAAGATCCCAGAGCATCCCCCGTTAAACATTCGGAGTGCATTCTCACCATCACCGGATGTTCCGCAAATTGCGACGGATCGCCTTTCACAATGGCAATATGTTCCGTTTGATCTAATAAATTGCGGTAGGCATAGAGTTGAAAATTGCCGAATTGACTGGGAAAATTGCAGATCGTTTCCCGTTGCACAAAGCGGTCATGTTGCAGACGATAACTAATTAAATCGGCAATGCTAATTAATTTTAAGTGATGTTTTTGGGCGTATTCGGCTAATTGGGGCAGTCGGGCCATGGAACCGTCCGCATTTTGAATTTCGCAGATAACCCCCGCCGGGTATAAGCCCGCTAACCGAGCTAAGTCCACCGCCGCTTCCGTATGGCCGGCCCGTTTGAGTACGCCTCCCTGTTTAGCCCGAATGGGAAAAATATGGCCGGGTCGAGTGAGATCTTCGGGACGAGTCGCGGGATTGATCGCCACTTGAATGGTGCGGGCCCGGTCTTCAGCCGAAATCCCTGTACTAACGCCGAGGTGGGGAGCGGCATCAATGCTGACGGTAAAAGCCGTTTGGTTACTATCTGTGTTTTTGGTGACCATGAGGGGCAAATCCAGAGCATCTAGGCGTTCCCCGGTCATGGCTAGGCAAATCAGTCCTCGCGCTTCCACGGCCATGAAGTTGATCATATCGGGGGTGGCAAACTGGGCCGCACAGATAATATCCCCTTCGTTTTCCCGGTTTTCATCGTCCACGACCACTAAGGGACGACCCGCTTTTATATCGGCTAGGGCGACTTCGATGCTGTCAAAGGTGATTACAGGTGCAGAAACGTCAACGTTAGCGTGATTCAAAACGGCAACTCAATAAAAACTCTTTCTTAATTTTAATCCTAACCCTGCCGGGGCGGTTCCATCGGCTAGAGTCCGGTTAATCTACCTGGGCCAGTTTAAAACCCATTTGACATTCGTAGAGGGAAGGAAGCGGGCGATCGCGGTCGGCAAAGGTTTTGGCACAACTGAGATGTCCCTGTTGCCAACGGGGAAGACCCTGCTGATTGGCCAATAAACAATTGGGGCAAATGGTTTGGACGGTGACAATCTGATCATCGGTGAGGACAACTAACATCCTGATTTCTGACCTTTTACCTGGGTATTTTGATTGTATCGTGGGAGGCGATCGCCGGATTTCCCAAAACTTCTACCCAAACCCCTAAAATTCACTATGATGACAATTAATCAATCTTTTGCTACCCCAGGAACCTGAACACCTATCAACCGTTAAAAGTCCCTGAAGAGAACCCAGAAAGCAGTTTTTATGACCCAATACCAAACCTTTCAGCATCAACATTTTCACCAGGGCGACTATATTTTCCACGAGGGAGATGCCGGTAACTTTGCCTATATTATTGAGCAGGGAAGTGTCGAAATTTTTACCCTCTTTGAGCATCAAAAAACAGTCTTAAATACCCTGAAAGAAGGTAATATTTTTGGTGAATTATCCCTATTGGATGGTCGGCCCCGTTCCGCCTCAGCGATCGCCGTTACAGAAGTGGTACTTTGCGTCATTAGTCGTGACCAATTAGAAGAACGCATTCAAGCCGCCGATCCCATCTTACAAATGCTGTTATTGATGGTGACCCGTTATTTTCGGACAGAAACGGAACATTTTCGCCCAAGTCTTTCACCCCAAAATCATCTGACCCCCATCACCCTTTCCGAAGACCGTCTTCAGGAAGCCATTAACATTATTCGCCTCGAAAGTGATCTCCAAAATGCGCTCAATGAGCATCAATTTCGGGTTGTTTTTCAGCCCATTGTCTCCCTAAGCACCCGCGAAGTCGTTGGATTTGAAGCCCTTTTACGCTGGTATAGTCCTAAACATGGCTTGGTATCTCCCCTCATTTTTATTCCCATTATTGAATCTACTTCGTTAATTGTTCCCTTGGGAGAATGGCTCATCCAAGAATCCATCATAGCCCTAAGACTGTTACAGCACGAATGCCAACGCCCCTTATTTATGAGTATTAATATTACCAGTCGGCAAACCCAAGATCCGAACTTATTAACTTTTTTAAGCCATTGCTTAACCGAAGAAGGGCTAGATTTCCAACAAATTAAACTCGAAATTATTGAACGCTGTTTTTTTGATGATCGACTCGTCAATAATTGGATTCAACAATGTCATCGTCTGGGTTTCTCCCTGGCCCTAGATGATTTTGGGACGGGTTATTCCAGTCTTTCCTATATTCATCAATACCGTCCCGATACTTTAAAAATTGATAAATCTTTAATTGACAATATTGCTTTTATGCAGGATAGCTACCAAATTTGCCGAGCGATTATTGAAATGAGTCAAGCCTTGGACATGACCACCGTTGCCGAGGGAATAGAAGATAAAGAACAGGCCGATTTATTGCAATCTTTGGGATGCACCCTGGGTCAAGGCTATTTTTTTGCTCACCCTCTTCTCCTCGAAGAAGCACTCAACTATTGTTCAAAACTCACTAAACCCAACCCTTTGAGTTAATGACAATAGTGAATTAAGCTCAAGCATGAGCAAGGATTCGCTCAGGTTAAGTTCCCTAAATTAGCCGCTTGTATGGCGGTAATCATGACTGTATTAATAATATCTTCCTCCGTACATCCCCGGCTTAAATCATTGACCGGTTTTTTTAAACCTTGCAAAATGGGCCCAATGGCGATCGCCTTAGTTTCCCGTTGAACCGCTTTATAGGTGTTATTGCCGGTATTTAAATCGGGAAAAATCAACACATTGGCTTGACCGGCAACAGCAGAATCGGGCATTTTTTGGGCGGCAACCATGGGATCAACCGCCGCATCGTATTGGATAGGCCCCTCTAACAATAAATGGGGATTTCTTGCCTGGGCTAACTGAGTGGCAGTCCGCACTTTTTCCACCTCTTCCCCCTGTCCTGAACGACCTGAAGAATAGGACAATAAAGCCACTTTAGGAGCAAGACCAAAAATCTGAGCCGTTTCCGCAGAAGCCAGGGCAATTTCTGCCAGTTGTTCGGCGGTGGGATTGGGATTAACGGCACAGTCCCCATAGACTAAAACCCGGTCTTCTAAACACATAAAAAAGACGGAAGAAACTAACGAAAAGCCGGGCTTTGTTTTAATAATTTGCAAGGCTGGGCGAACCGTATGTTGTGTAGTATTGACTGAACCGGAGACCATTCCATCCGCATCCCCCCGATAGACCATCATCGTCCCAAAATAGGAAATATCCGTTAAATTATCCCGTGCCGCATCGAGGGTTAACCCCTTACTTTTCCGGAGTTCATAATAGGTATTGACGTAATCTTCAAAACAGTCCGCTTCTTCGGGATTAATGACCGTTACTGCGTCTAAATCCAAAGGAATCGTCTGTTTCTTGAGCACTCCTTCAATGTCTTCCCTTTTCCCTAGTAGGGTGATTTTGACTGCCTCCTTGGCGATTAAACTTGCTGCGGCCCTTAGAATACGCGGTTCATTTCCTTCCGGTAAGACAATATGTTGGGGCTGGGCTTTCGCTTGTTGCAGTAAATTATAGATAAATAATTTGGGAGTAATGCCCGTGCTTTGAATCGTTTTAATTCCTTGTTCTAATTGATTCAAATCGATACAGTCTGCAAATAACTGCACACTGGTGGTAATTTTTTCTTGATCTTGCAGAGTTAAAGAGCTATAAATTTTGCCCAAATTAATACTGGTATCATAGGTATTGGTTTGAACACTCAACAAGGGAGGACAATCCGGTAAACCCCGAAGCAATTTTAAAATAGCGGGTTCCGGCTGTAAGCCCGTCGTTAATAAAATCCCCGCAATCTTCGGGTAAGTCAGGGATAAATGGGCTTGAACCATCCCTAAAATTGCATCCCCGCGATCGCCTGGTGTAATAATTAGGGTGTTATCCTGGGTTAACCAATCCAAAGCATGGCCAATCTGCATAGCTACAATCAAATAATTAGCCACTAAGTTATTAACCTTGTCTTGTCCGACAATCATTTCTGCTTTTAATTTCCCTTGAATCTCCGATAGTCGAGGACAACTCAGTAAAGAATCAAAGGGAATCACAGATAAGAGATAATTGAAAGCTCCATAGTGATCTTGCAGGGCTTGCTTAACTGCTGGGACTAAATCGGTATGTACCTTGTTAATAATGATCCCCATGACCTGACAGGATTCTTCGTGGTAATGATTAATCGCCAGATCAATCGGTTGTAAAATGTCTTCTAGGGTATTATCCTCGCCATTACCCAATAATAAAATGGGACAATTCAAAGCCTTGGCGATCGCCGTATTCATACTAAATTCAAAGGCGGTTTCTTCACTGAGATAATCCGATCCTTCACAGAGAATAAAATCAGCTTGAGCTTCTAAAACCTTATATTTTTGAATAATAATATCAAAAATGCCATCCATATTTCCCTGGGCTACCAGAGCCGCAAATTCCTGATGGTATAGCCCAAAGGATTGCTCATAGGTTTGATTCAAATGAAAATGTCCTAAAATTAGCTCAATATTCTTATCCAGATGGCCATCAATCGGATCTTGAATAATGGGACGAAAATAGGCAATTTTAGTGGTACGTTTGAGAACCAAGTCGAGGATACCTAGAACAACGAGAGATTTACCACTACGGGGTTCGGTGGTGCTGAGATAACGGGAACTAGCCATGGTTTAGTAAGCAAGGAATAAGGATTCGTTTTGAATGATCACATTTATGTCCAAAAGGTTAGATTACTATTTTATCTATTTTACAAACTTGAAACCTTAAATTTTTAAAAATATTCAATGGAGTCATCCCATCCCCCCTTTTCCCATCCCGTAGATGCCCATGCCCCCAACAACGGTAGGATCTAAACCGCGATCACCTCTCCTCCTAAAGAAAGAGTGAATTTCGTCATTCGCATCACAGCATACCGTTACTCATCAAAAATGCCTACTATAGCCTTATGGCGAAGAGACAGATCGTCATCGTGGAAGTTAATCTCCATTTGATCGCTTGTCTGCAAGGTATTCGTTTTCTTTGTTGATCTTGTGATGGTGTATTTTTCGGCTTTCTTGGTATAAATATATGAATAATAGTCGTTCTTCGTTTGGTTTAGACAGAGGACAACAAAGACCAATCGCCATTACAGATAAACAGTGTTTATACTTAGAAGACCTCTTACTGTGTGCCGACATTAGCCCTAACTTAGCGTTACTCAAACTTTTAGTG
>JAYKIP010000111.1:0-5113 GCA_035286205.1 Merismopediaceae cyanobacterium | reverse complement strand
CTAATTGACCGAGGCGGTGAAGTAGAGCCAAAGAAAGTTCTAACTCTGAAAATTCCGATTTTAAGCATAGAATATTGCCGCTTTTGGGCAGGATTTTGGCTTGTTCCCTCGCCCGTTGGTATTGCTGTTGGAGTTGATGGTCAAAATATTGACGACGTTGGCGATCGCTGCTATCCAGAAAGCCCGTTGGTTCACTGATTAAGGCTAAACATTCGGCCGGTTGTTGATCGCGTCCGGCTCGGCCAATTTCCTGAAGATATTCGGCTAATAGGTGGGGCGGCTGATAATGGACAATCCACCGTAAATCAGCTTTATTAATGCCTAAACCAAAGGCATTGGTGCAAACTACAAAAGGAATTTGTCCGGTTAACCATTGCTGTTCAATGTAGCGACGTTGTTGGGAATCTAGCCCGCCATGGTAGGCTAAATTGGGCCAATTTTCTTGATTTAATCGTTGACTTAATTTTTCACAGTCCCGGCGCGATCGCCCATAAATTAATCCGGAGTGACCCCGATACTTAGCCAAAAAGGTTTGTAATAAATGATGACGACAGTAGGGACTCCAGGCAATTTTGACCCCCAAGGTTAAATGGGAACGATAGGGGCTTAACACAAAATATTGAGGATGATCGAGGTGTAAAACCTGACAGATTTCCTGTTGAGTGGCCTTGTCCGCCGTAGCCGTAAAAGCGGCAATACTAAAGGATTGTTGTAAGGCTTTTCTGAAAGTTCCTAAACGACGATAAACCGGGCGAAAACTATCTCCCCACTGTACTAAGCAATGGGCTTCATCAATCATTAGTCCTTGAATCTTAACCGCTTTTTGACTGAATAATTCCCACAGTTTGGGACTGAACAGGGTTTCGGGGGAAATGTATAATAAGCGATAATGTTGTTGTTCCAGTAACCGGAGAATTTGTAACCGTTTGGGCCGGGGTAATTCACTGTGTAAACAAACGGCGGGTAATCCCTTAGTTTGCAATTCCTGAACTTGGTTTTCCATTAAGGCGATGAGGGGAGAAACCACGAGGGTTAAGCCTTGACCTAATACTGCCGGTAACTGAAAACAAATAGATTTACCGCCCCCGGTGGGCATGACGACTAAGGCATCCTGTTTTTGTAATAAACATTGAATGACCTCTGCCTGGGGATAGCGGAATTCGGTATAACCCCAATATTTCTGTAGTTGCTCCGTAGGATTAAATGCCGGCAATTGCTGTTAATGAATTTTTGTTGATGAATGGCGGTTAAACCTCTTTGAAAATTTGTGTTTTTTGCCCCCCGGCCCCCAACTTTGGGGGAGAAATCCCTAGAAATCTTGACTAAAAATGCAAGAGGGACATAATCTCTATGCCCCTGGATGGTAAAACGATGGATAAGAATGACGAATGATCGTCTTACAAAACCCCTAAACTAGCGAGACCTAAAATCACTCCCGCTCCTAACACATGACCAAAGGCGGTTGTTCCGAGGACGGCTCCGACACCAAAGCCACCAAATAGATTGGAAGAGGGCATGGCCGGGCCGACGCTGGGTTGTTGAATGGTTAATTTGCCAAAGGCGATCGCCAGAATATTACAAGCAATCATCACCGCCGCAACTTTGGGACTCCATTCCAGGGTGGTGGGAACCGTTGTGGCCAATAAAAGAGCAGAGTACATAGAGTTTCCTCGACGCAATAGAGATTATTAAACTTTTTACTCTAATGCTCTGCCAATAGCAAGAATTTAGGAAAAAAAGCAATGATGGGCCGCGCTAGATGAGGGTTTCCCGCGTTAAATCACTCCCAAAACCTTCTTCTCCGTGTTCCACCAGATCCAAGCCCTGTAATTCTTCGCGGGGAGCAGAACGTAAACCCACCAAACGATCCACGACTTTTAGGATAATGAAGGTCATAATACCGGAGAAAAGATAGGTAATCACCACCGCCAGAATTTGGACAATCAACTGGAAAGCGTTGCCATAGAGTAAGCCATTGGCTCCCCCCGGATTAATCGTTTCGGTGGCAAACACCCCCGCCAGGATTGTCCCTACGGCTCCTCCCACCCCATGGACGGGAAAGGTATCCAAGCTATCATCAATGCGTAATTGAATTTTTAGGCTAATCGCAAAAAAGCAGGCGATCGCCCCAATGGCCCCAATCGCAACGGCGGCCATCGGTTGAACAAACCCGGAACAGGGTGTAACGGTTACTAGCCCGACTACGGCCCCAGTAGCGGCTCCCACGGCGGTAGGTTTCCCCCGCAAAATTTGTTCAAGTGCTAACCAGGTGACCAGAGCCGCGGCGGCAGATGTATTGGTGGCCACAAAGGCCGAAACCGAAAGATTATTGGCGGCTAATGCACTACCGGCATTAAAACCAAACCAGCCATACCACAGTAACCCCGCCCCTAACAGAATAAAGGGAACGTTATTCGGAGGCACTAAACGACTGGGATAGGTTGTCCGGGTGCCAATCACCAGGGCCGCCACTAAGGCTGAAACCCCGGAAGCCATGTGAACGACGGTTCCGCCCGCAAAATCGAGGGTTTTCATCGCACCGGTGGGACTTAAAAAGCCGCCTTTAGCCCAGACCATGTGGGCCATGGGACAATAAACCAGGGTTAGCCACAGTAGCAGAAAAAGACAATAACCTTTAAACTTCGTGCGTTCCACGATCGCCCCCGAAATCAAGGCCGGGGTAATAATGGCAAACATACACTGATAGACCATAAACGCCTGGTGGGGAATCGTCGGCGCGTAGGATAGCATTTCCTCCGGCTCACTTCCCTTAAGGTAACCCGTTGTTTCCAAGCCCACACCATTCAAAAAAGCCCACTGCAAACCGCCAATCACAGGAGTTCCCGGTGCAAAAGCGAGGCTATACCCCCAAAAGACCCAGGCGATCGCCACAATCCCCAGGGCCACAAAACTCATCATTAAGGTATTGAGGATATTGCGTTTGGCCACAAACCCCCCATAGAAAAACGCCAAACCCACCGTCATCAACAAAACGAGACTGGTGCAGGAAGACATAAAAGCGGTATCTGCCGCCACCTGGGCCGTGGCCACCTGCTCTTGTACGGTGTCTGCCCCGGCGGGAAGCATCTGCCAACCCCACCAACCGGCTGTCCAGGGTAATATCGTCCACCAACGGGCCTTCAACGCTCTCACAACCATAGGGAAATCCTTCACTGCTGAGATAGATTGCCCCCATTGCATCAAGATTTGGGTGAATGGTTTGTTGTGAAATTTACAGACAGGTTACGGCCATCACCTCAACTCTGCCCCGGTTTCCCTAGCACCTTTCTTTCCCCAGGCTTCTCCCCTGGCCCACTTTCGTTACAACTCTTAATAAAAAAAAGATGATAGTCGGGAATCCCCTTGCTAAACTAGATCCCTAGTCTCGTTAACTGTAACGGTGACGGTCTGCATCAAGAAACAATTTATATCAAGTCATGGTAACTACGCTTCAAAAACCCGAATACGAAGAAATTCGTCCTGGGATTAAAGTCCCTGCCAAGGAAACCATCCTCACGCCTCGGTTCTATACAACAGACTTCGAGGAAATGGCCAAAATGGATATTTCTCCCAATGAGGATGAACTACGGGCCATCCTAGAAGAGTTTCGTGCGGACTATAACCGTCACCACTTTGTCCGCGATGAAGATTTCCAGCGTTCCTGGGATCATATTGATGGCGAAAAACGCCGTTTATTTATTGAATTTTTAGAGCGTTCCTGTACGGCGGAATTTTCTGGGTTCTTGCTGTATAAAGAGTTGGGACGACGCTTGAAAGATAAAAGTCCTCTGTTAGCGGAATGTTTTAATCTGATGTCGCGGGATGAAGCCCGTCATGCAGGCTTTTTAAATAAGGCAATGTCTGACTTTAATCTCTCGTTAGATTTAGGATTCCTCACCAAAAGCCGTAAATATACCTTTTTTAAACCGAAGTTTATTTTCTACGCCACCTATCTTTCTGAAAAAATTGGTTACTGGCGTTATATTTTGATCTATCGTCATCTGGAAAAACACCCGGAAGACCGCATTTATCCGATCTTTAAATTCTTTGAAAATTGGTGTCAAGATGAAAACCGTCATGGGGACTTCTTTGATGCGATTATGAAGGCTCAACCCCAGACCCTCAACGATTGGCGGGCGCGGTTATGGTGTCGGTTCTTCCTGTTGTCGGTCTTTGCCACGATGTATTTGAATGATACCCAACGGGCAGATTTCTATGCGGCGATCGGTCTGAATGCCCGCGATTATGACAAGGAAGTAATCCTGAAAACCAATGAAACGGCTGGGCGCGTATTTCCGGTGATCTTAGACGTGGAAAATCCAGAGTTTTATGGGCGTTTGGAAACCTGCGTGAAGAATAATGAACAGTTACGGGCCATTGATGCGTCTGGTGCGCCGGGTGTCCTGAAGGTGTTCCAAAAACTTCCGCTTTATCTGTCTAATGGTTGGCAGTTCCTCAAGCTTTATTTAATGCCGCCCCAACGGGTTGATCAACTGGTGGGAACGGTGATGTAGAGAGCGTTTTTCTCTATGCTGTCGCTCCTAAAGATAATGTTTCTTGAGTAAGCCCATCAATGGCCTGCGCGATCAGGGATGAAGTCGGTGAGAGATTTTTTCTGGCTCCGGCTTACCCTGACACGGTGGGCTAATCTTAATATCAAGATATTAAGCTGAAAAACTGGCTTTTTTTTCCCGACTGCTAATCTTTACAGGCTTTTTGCCCCCCGGCCCCCAATTTTGGGGGAGAAATTGAGTGAAAGTGTTGTGGATGTCAATATAGTACTCCTGCCTGACTTTGGGGGAGAAGTGAGCGAAAGTGTTAATTAGCTCCTTGTCACTGCCTCATCTTTGGCTAATTGGGGGAACGTCGGATAGTGTTTTAATCGCCCAGGCGATCGCCGAACAGCTATTTCCTTGTGTTGTGACGGTGACTACCCCTGAAGCAACGGCTCTGTATGGCCGGATTGAGGGTCTCACGGTTCGAGTGGGAAAATTGTCCCCGGCGGAGATGCGTCATTTCCTAGAACAGTATCAAATTGTGGGCATCATTGATGCGTCCCATCCCTTTGCTCAGGTGATTTCGACCCAGGCGATCCAGGTCAGTCAAGCGTTAA
>JAYKIP010000110.1:0-4245 GCA_035286205.1 Merismopediaceae cyanobacterium | reverse complement strand
GCAATGCGAGCCATTTGGTTTTTCGCCGCCGTGACACTAATGTGGGGATCTAAACCCGAACCAGAGGTATAAACTAAGTCCCCCGTTGGGCTAATTCCCGCTTGTTCTAAAACCTTGATTCGCTCTTGGATGCGCTGAATTAAAGCCGGATTACTGGGGGCTAAATTGCTGGCTCCGGAAATACCCGTTTTGCCGGCTTTTTCTCCTGTACTATAATTAACGACGCTGGGACGACCCCAAAAATATTGATCCTGACTAAAAGGTTGACCAATTAATGCTGAAGCAATAATGTCTCCGTTAGCATTTTTGATGAGACTACCATTGGCTTGAAAGGGTAAGATGAACTGTCCAAAAGTCAGTATCAGGAGGGGATAGAGTACCGCCGTTAATACCCATAAAAAAGCCGTCACTCGCAAAGCCCGAAAAAGTTCTCGCCATGGACTCATTAAAATTTCTCCGGTTGTAAAATGACCATCAATAAATATCCAAAGATACTCACCGCAATGAATCCCAATCCTGTTAAGGCGTAGGCTTGGCCTTTAGACCCGGCAGAACCGGTTGAGGCAGTGACGAGGGGAGCTACAACGGCGTTAAGGGTTAGCAGTATTCCCAGATAAAGAGCAAGATTTTTAAGGGTTAGGCGAAAAGTCGGCGATCGCATAATGTTTATCCAAGAGATGATTAAAAATAATAAAATCTTAAACCAAACCAATCGCATTTACCCAGAGGTCAATAACTTTAATGGCAATAAAAGGGGCAATAATTCCTCCCAAACCATAAATTAAAATATTGCGTTGTAAGAGTTGATCCGCCGTTAAAGGACGAAATTTAACCCCTTTTAACGCTAAAGGAATTAAAGCGGGAATAATCAAGGCATTGTAAATTAAAGCAGATAGGATTGCAGAATCAGAACTTTCTAATCCCATAATATTGAGGCCACTAATACCTACATTAGCAAACATCGCCGGCAGAATAGCAAAATACTTAGCCACATCATTGGCGATGGAAAAAGTCGTTAAGGCTCCCCGTGTAATTAATAATTGTTTACCAATCGTAACAATATCAATCAATTTGGTGGGATCGGAATCTAAGTCCACCATATTCGCCGCTTCCTTGGCGGCTTGTGTCCCCGAATTCATGGCGACTCCGATATTAGCTTGAGCTAAAGCCGGGGCATCGTTGGTGCCATCCCCCGTCATGGCCACTAATTTTCCCTGGGCTTGTTCCGCTCGAATCACCGCAATTTTATCCTCTGGTGTGGCTTCGGCAATAAAGTCATCCACTCCCGCTTCTTGAGCAATCACTGAGGCCGTTAGATGATTATCTCCCGTTAACATCACGGTTTTTATGCCCATGCGTCGGAGTTGATTAAACCGTTCTTTGATGCCGGGTTTGATCATATCTTTAAGATAGATTACGCCATAAATTTCACTATCCTGGCAAACCGCTAAAGGCGTTCCCCCTAGTTGGGAAACAGTGGTAAATGCCTGGTCTAAATCCGAGGGAATTTGCCCCTGCCGCGAGCGCACAAATCCTTTGATCGCATCTACTGCGCCTTTGCGAATTTCTTGACCCTGGATAAAATCTGTGCCACTCATACGAGTCCGGGCTGAAAATTCCACACCACTAACTGAAGACTGATCAAACTGAAGATTGGCTCCTAATTGTTTGGCTAATTCCACAATCGAGCGTCCCTCCGGCGTTTCATCAAAAATACTGGCTAGAAAAGCAATCTGGGCAACTTCATTCACGCTATGACCATTAACCGGAATAAACTCTTCCGCCAGGCGATTGCCTAGGGTAATGGTTCCCGTTTTATCCAAGATTAAGGTATTCACATCCCCACAGGCTTCTACTGCTCTACCGGAAGTGGCTATCACATTAAATTGAGCCACGCGATCCATGCCTGCAATGCCGATCGCACTTAATAAACCGCCAATGGTGGTCGGAATTAAAGCCACTAACAGAGCAATTAAAACCGCAACACTAACGGGGTTTTGAATGTAATTCGCGAAGGGCGGTAGAGTCGCAATCACAATTAAAAAAACTTCACTGAGAACCGCTAATAAAACCGTTAAAGCAATTTCATTGGGGGTTTTGCTTCTTTCCGCTCCCTCGACCAGGGCAATCATGCGGTCAATAAATCCCTTGCCCGGATCGGCCGTGACGCGAATGATTAATTGATCAGAAATAATGCGCGTTCCCCCCGTGACTGAACTAGCAATATCCGTGCCGGGTTGTTTTAAGACTGGGGCCGATTCTCCCGTAATCGCCGATTCATCTACGGAAGCCATCCCCCCAATCACTTCTCCATCGGCCGGAATCATATCACCCGCTATTACTTGAATTTGGTCACCTCGTTTTAAGGTTGTGGAATTCACCCTTTCGATGGAACCATCCGGTAATTGTTTGCGGGCAATGGTGTCGGTTTTGGTGCTACGCAAAGCATCAGCTTGGGCTTTTCCTCGGCCTTCGGCGATCGCTTCAGCAAAATTAGCAAAGAGGAGAGTCAAGAATAAAATAACGGTAATCATGCCATTAAATAAGCGTGGATTCTCTCCTGGAACATCGCCAAAAATATAGGGATTTAGAGTTGTTATTGCAGTGATTATTGTCCCAATCCACACGATAAACATAACAGGATTTTTAACCGCAATGCGGGGATCTAGTTTGATCAAAGCCTGTTGCATGGCTCGCGGATAGAGACCTTTCGTTTGAGGTTTAGGGGTATGCTTGCGTTCGGATCTCAGTTTTTTGATCATCATAAATCATTAATCATAAATTATTAATCATTAAGACAGGCTAAAGGCTTCGGCGATCGGTCCTAAAACTAAAACCGGCAAGAAGGTTAACGCGCCTAAAATTAAAATGACTCCCGCCGTAATACTGGTGAATAAAAGGGTGTCGGTTCTGAGAGTGCCGGGGTTACGGGGAACTACTTGTTTACGGGATAAACTATCGGCTAATAATAACAAAGCGATCAGGGGAAGATAACGACCGAGAAGTAAACTAAAACAGGTGCTTAGATTCCACCAAAGGGTGTTATCCTTTAAGCCTTCTAAGCCGGAACCATTGTTAGCTGATGCGGACGCATATTCATAAACCACCTGGGACAATCCATGAAAACCGGGGTTACTCATCCCCGCTAAAGATGCCGGAAATGCCAGGGCGATCGCCGCCGGGATCAAGATAGCAACGGGATGGACTAACAGGATAAGACTGGCTAAGACAATTTCCTTTTTTTCGATTTTTCGACCTAGAAATTCCGGGGTGCGACCGACCATTAATCCCGTTAAAAAGACCGCTAAAATTAAGTAAATAAACAAATAAGCGGTTCCCGTTCCTTGCCCACCCCAAATAATTTGTAAAAATAAATTAAAAAGTGTGCTAAATCCTCCAGCAGGCATCAAAGAATCTAACATCCCATTCACTGCGCCACACATCGTTCCCGTTGTGGTTATGACAAATAAAGCGGTTTGTGCCCACCCCAAACGCACTTCCTTACCTTCTAAATTGGGTTGCCAATTGTCCCAGAAATTATTCACTAAGGGATTGCCTTGATATTCCTGAAAGCTAGTGATTCCGATTAATATTATAAAAATACTCAGCACCATGCCAAAAATCAACCTGACCTGCCGTTGGTTCCCGATAAAAAAACCGTAGGTATAGATTAAGCTAGTGGGAATACTGAGCATCGCCACAATTTGAATTAAATTAGAAAAACCATTGGGATTTTCCAAGGGATGAGCAGAATTTGCCCCGAAAAAACCGCCACCATTTTCACCGAATTGTTTAATGATTTCAAAATGGGCAATGGGCCCCAGAGCAATGACTTGATTCGCCCCTTCTAGGGTGGTTAAACGGATAGAACTTAACCCCGTTTCAGGAACACCCGCTAAGAGCAGTAAAACTGCCCCCAAAATCGAGAAAGGCAGTAAAATTCGTGTAATACTTTGCACCAAATCCTGATAAAAATTCCCTAAAGCCCTGCCCGTTAAACCGCGAATAAAGGCAATCCCCACCGCTAAACCGGTTGCCGCCGAGGTAAACATCAAAAAGCCGATCGCCAGGACTTGACTCCCTTGGCTGAGGGTAGTTTCTCCGATGTAGTGTTGTTGGTTGGTATTGGTTAAAAAAGAGAGGGTCGTGTGCAGGACTAAATCCCAACGAGGGGCGGTTAATTGCTGAGGATTAAAGGGTAGGATGCCTTGGAAAATGAGGAGACCATACACCCAAATCCCCATG
>JAYKIP010000109.1:0-2581 GCA_035286205.1 Merismopediaceae cyanobacterium | reverse complement strand
CCAGGGAGACGGGATCCGTAGCGTTATTACCTTTGATTAGTACGTTTTCTGAGTACAAAAGCTGTGTTACCATAGGGGCGGCCCACATCTTCCTCCCCCTCTATGACTGTAACAAAAGAACATCCCCTGATTGTGATCGCGGGTGGCGGCTTTGGTGGCCTCTATACGGCTTTGCGCTTAAGTCAACTGCCCTGGGATGCGACCTGTACTCCCCAAATTACCCTGATTGACCAACGGGATCGGTTTTTATTCGCCCCTTTTCTCTACGAGTTGATCACCGGGGAGATGCAAACCTGGGAGATTGCTCCGCCCTTTGAAGAGTTATTGAGTGGTACGGGTATTCGTTTTCAGCAGTCCCAGGTGATCGGTTGGGATGGGGAACAACAACAAATTTTTCTGTCAGGGGCTGACCCGTTAAATTATGACCGCCTGGTGATTGCCCTAGGGGGAAGTCCCGCCTTGCCGTCAATCCCAGGGGTCAAAGACTATGCTTTACCTTTTCGTACTCTAGAGGATGCCTATCGAGTCCGGCAAAAACTGCGGCTTTTGGAACAGGGCAATCCGGAAAAAATTCGGGTCGCCATTGTGGGCGGTGGGTATAGCGGGGTGGAATTGGCCTGTAAAATCAGCGATCGCCTAGGATCCCAAGGCCGCGTCCGGATTATTGAGCGGGGGGAAAAAATCTTAAGTTCGTCTGCCGATTACAACCAACAGCAGGCCCAAAAAGCCCTGGAAAAACGCCGGATTTGGGTAGATTTAACCACCGAAGTTAGCGAGATTGGCGAACAGAGCATCAGTCTCCTCTATAAGGGCCAAGTGGATACGATTCCCGTAGATTTGGTGTTGTGGACGGTGGGCAATCAAGTCAGTGATTTTCTGCGATCGCTGTCTCTGCCCCAGGATACTCAGGGTCGCCTCCAAACTAACCATTTTTTACAGGTGGAGGGTCATCCGGCACTTTACGCGATCGGGGATGCGGCCCATCATCAAGATGCGGGGGGGAAATCAGTCCCCATGACGGCCCAGGTGGCGTTTCAACAGTCGGATTATTGTGCTTGGAATCTCTGGGCGAGTTTACGGGGCCGACCTCTATTGCCTTTCCGGTATCAGCCGTTGGGTGAAATGCTGTCGTTAGGGTTAGATGATGCGACGGTGAGCGGTTTAGGGCTACAGTTAACGGGGCCGGGGGCAGTTTTAGCGCGGCGGTTGGTGTATCTCTACCGTTTTCCCACCTGGCAACAGCAGTTAACGGTGGGGATGAATTGGATTGTTCAACCGTTACTCAATCTTTTGGAAACGGTTTAATGGGTGCGGGTTTTTAATAATTCTCGATAAACCGCGAGGGTCAGCCGGGCCGTTTTTTCCCAGGAAAATGCTTTGGCTCGCGCTAAACCCCGTTGCACCAGGTGTTCCCGCAGAGGGCGATCGCCGGTGAGTTGTACCATCGCCTGGGTAATCTCCTGGGGGCGATCGGGGTTAATCAAAAGGGCCGCATCCCCGGTCACTTCGGGCAAGGAAGAACGGTTCGAGGTAAGGACGGGACAGCCCAGGGTCATGGCTTCTACCAGGGGCAAACCAAAACCTTCATAAAAAGAGGGATACACCAGGGCTTCCGCGTGTTGATAAAACCAAGCAACGAGAGCATTACTTAAATAATGAAGCTGATAAATATCGGAGCGGAAGGGAGAATCTTGAATCGCCGTCAGGATCGCTTCGTATTGCCAACCCAGTTGACCAATCAGAATTAATTGATGGGCAGAATTTTGGGTCGTTTTAAACAGATTAAAAGCTGTAATTAAATTAACTAAATTTTTGCGGGGTTCGAGGGTTCCCACAAATAAAAAGTAGGGTTGCTGAAAGGAATTTTGAACCTGTTTTTTTAACTTCTCTAATTCCCCTAAATCGGGAGGAGCTTGATAATCCGGGGGATAACGACTGGCTTGGGGAGTCAGATAAATTTTTTGTGGATCAATTTGCCAATATTTCACTAAATCCTGTTTGGTACTTTCGGCAAAGGTAATCACGGCTTGAGTCGTTTTTAGGCAAGCTCTGAGGCGATCGCTGTAGGTTTTAACCCTGGGCGGCACAAAATCGGGATATAACAAAAACGTTAAATCATGGATAGTCATCACCTGGGCACTATGGCGAGTGGGAAAGACAAAATGATCGGTTCCGTGAATAATATCGGGTTTGCCTAGGCGTTTTTCTAAAGCTCCTAAGACAGGATTGGGGAAGCCCATTAAGGGAGTCGTTAAGCTCACCGGTAAAGGTAAACACCGGGGATTGTCAACAAAATTTAATAGGCGATCGGGTTGCCATTGACCCGTTAACCAATGTTTTACCGAAGGCTGAAAATAGACCTGGAGTTGAAAATTTTCGGCACTTTGGAGAGCTTGCAATGCCTGAATTAAACTAAGGGTATAGAATCCCACACCACTTAATTTTCCCCGCAGTGGTGTCGCATCAATCGCAATATTTAACGGTAAATTTCCCACCTAAGACCCCAGTTTAAACGCTTCCAGAAAGAGACTATAGGTAACACCGACTTTAAAAAAGTTGATAATGTCCCACCACAGCGATC
>JAYKIP010000108.1:0-8753 GCA_035286205.1 Merismopediaceae cyanobacterium | reverse complement strand
GAAGTCACCCGCCGCAGATCAATAATATCACTCATATTTTTAATCTTGGCAGTGAGACTTTCCAGTTGTTCATGGTCGCGGATGTCAATTTGCAAACTGATCAAAGCCGGTTTACCGTGACTGGTTTTTACCCCGGCTTTACGAACATTAATATTATGATCCGTTAGGCGAGATAAAATATCCTTTAACATCCCTACCCGGTCGATCGCCTCAATGATAATATCCACCGGATAAGTATAGCCATTTTTCCCCTGTTGTGGATTCCACTTAACCGGGATTAAACGTTCCCCCGTCACCTGATCCAGATTGGGACAACCCTGACGGTGAATGGCAATGCCTTTGGCTCCTCGTCCCACTACCCCGATAATGTTTTCTCCGGGTAAAGGGTGACAACACCCCGCAATATGATACAAGAGTCCTTCGACCCCGGCGATCGGGGATTTACTGGATTTGTCAGTGGGAGGATTAGAAACCGTCGTGGTGGAAAGAGTGATCGGAGCTTGTTGGGTTTTGACGGTACTTTCGCGCAGTTTATTCACCACTTGACTACCCGTGACTTCTCCGTAACCTAAGCCCGCCAACAGGTCTTCCACATTTTGATAATTACATCGTTCGGCGATCGCCTGCATTTGGGCCGATTTCAACAGGGATTCTAAACCGCTCTTGCCCCATTCCTTTTCTAAAACCTCTCGACCCCTCGCAATATTTTCATCCCGCCGCGATCGCTTAAACCATTGGCGAATCCGATGCCGGGCACTGGGAGTCACCACAAAATTCAACCAATCTAAACTGGGATGGGCATTTTTCTGGGTCAGAATTTCCACAATATCCCCATTTTTCAGTACCGTACCGACCCCACTCCATTGACCATTAATCCGCACCCCCTTCATGTGATGTCCCACCTCTGTATGGATGCGATAGGCAAAATCTACGGGAGTCGCTCCCCTAGCTAAGGACACCACATCCCCCTGGGGCGTAAACACATAGACATCATCATCAAATAAATTTTCCTTGAGATGATCCACGTATTCCTGAGCATCTTTTAAATCATTTTGCCAGTCGAGTAATTGCCGTAACCAGGTAAATTTTTCATCACTGGAGGTTAACTGGGTGGTTTGCGATCCCCCCGTTTCCTTGTATTTCCAATGGGCCGCGATCCCGTATTCGGCAATGTGGTGCATTTCCAAGGTGCGAATTTGCACTTCTAAAGGACGACCATTTAAACCGACAACGGTGGTATGCAGGGATTGATAACGGTTGGGTTTCGGTAAGCCAATATAATCCTTAAACCGGCCGGGGATCGGCTTAAAGGCATCATGGACGATCGCCAAGGCCCGATAACATTCATCCTTATTGGACACAATAATTCGCAGGGCCGCAATATCATAAATCTCTTCAAATTCCTTCTTCTGGGACACCATCTTGTAATAAATACCGTAGAGATGCTTCGGTCTGCCCTGAAGTTCGAGGATTTCCACCCCAATTTCCTGGAGGCGTTTGGCTAAAATCTGCTTCACCTGCTCTAAACGTTCCTCGCGATCGCCCCGTTTTTCATCCACTAACCCTTGGATAGTGCGATAGGCTTCCGGTTCCATATATTTAAACGATAAATCTTCCAATTCCCACTTAAATCGCCAAATCCCTAACCGATTAGCCAACGGCGCAAAAATCTCCCGCGTTTCCCTAGCGATCGCCGCTTGTCGGTCAGGCTTGAGAGCTTCCAATGTCCGCATATTGTGTAAGCGATCGGCTAACTTCACCACAATCACCCGAATATCCTTCGCCATCGCCAAAAACATCCGCCGGAAATTCTCCGCTTGGTGTTCCGTCTTACTGGAAAAATTCAGCTTCGATAACTTGGTCACCCCCTCTACCAACCGAGCCACCTCAGCCCCAAACAATCCTTCAATCTCCTCCACCGTCACCTGGGTATCTTCCACCACATCATGGAGAAAGCCCGCCGCAATCATGGCCTCATCTCCCCCCAAATCCCGTAAGAGACCCGCCACCGCCACCGGATGAATAATATAGGCTTCCCCCGACTTCCGGTACTGTCCCTCGTGTAACTGGTAAGCAAAACGAAAGGCCCGACAAATTAAACATTCCGCCTCACTGGGATGACCTGCCCCCACCTCCTCCAAACAATCCTGTAACCAACGCGGTAACTCAATATCCCAGGTCTGCTTTTCCCCAGTATCCTGCACCACTTCCGTTAACGGTTGGCCCAGACCATTTTCCCGTTCTACGGAGCCAGCCACAGAGACTGGGGCCAATTCAGGAGGAACAGCAACGGCGGTTGCCTGGGTTTTCGGGTTAGGGGAGAGAGTCGCGAGGGCATTCATAAAGGTAATACAAGCGCGGGCGAAAAGAACAACAAGCAAGAGACATCTTCGCTAAGACCAGAGAGCCGTCCATCCCCCAGATACTTCCAAAGACAGTCTAGGAAAAACTGAGAGATTCGCGGGGTCAAGGAACACCGGTCATTGCTGGGCAATGGAAAATCCATCCTTAACCGTCGTATAATGTTACTGTGTAACACAGGTAAGGAGAAAAGCGACATAGTGTGACTTTATCTTAAGAATTTTTATAGAAACGAGAAAATAAGCCTTGCTCGTCATTATTCCCCGCTAAGTGAAAACCCATCGTTTTGCCAATAGACAAGGTTTAATCGGTGAAACAAAACCGTCATGATTAAAAATAAGTAACCTAACCTTAACATAATTGTTGGAAAAATGTTATCTACGACACCAGTTTTTCGCCAATTTGATCGGGTCATCCAAGTCCTGCAAAATTACCTAGAACAAGAGGATGCAAATCTCCAACAAGTTCGCTTACAGGGAGATAAACTCAAAGAAATGTTCCAACAATCTCTTTTAAAAATTACAGAGGAACAAGTCCCGGAGGCGATCGCCTATGAATGGCGTAGTCTGCAAGTGGAAATGAATCGTCTGGTGAAATTAATTACAACGGATCTCGCCTTTTGGCAAAGTGCGCGACAAGCGGGAAGCCCGCCCAAACAAACCGCCCGGTTACTAGCCAACCTCAAAAAATTACAGGAATTTAATCAAGCTCTGAAGAAGTTAGTACAATACTAGACAGTTCTAGATGGGTGGCCAAGTTTTCAGCCGCCAAGATCGTGTTTACCTGGATTAAAGGGTGGCCTGACGGTTGAGGATTTTGACATCGGGGAGGGGTTGGTCGTTGAGGCAGAGCCAATGACAGGTAAATAAATCCGGTTCTTGGATTCCCAAGGAGGCGATCGCCGGAGCGGCGGGAAAGGGCCAAAGTCGGTCAAACAGAATGGTTTTATCTAATAAACTAAACTGCAACAAATAAACTGAGGGGGGAGCCTGGGCCGCTTCTAAACAATTAAAGGCGAGGGTCTGCAACTGTTGCCGGAGATTCTCCTCTAACTCTATAGGCTGTTGGTAGGCATTGGGCATCATCCCTTCACCAATCACCTCCCCGTAGAGTGGCCCCTGACCCGTCCAAATAATCGGCAACCAGCGATCGCCCAGCCCTTGATCCTGAGGATGACTGAGACACCCAAACTGCGTCGTCACCCAACGCCGATACCCTGCAATATCCTGACAGACTTGATAAATCTTTTGGCCGGGAAACACCAACCAATGGGGTAACTGAATCGTTAACGGACAGAAAATTTGACCCACGATCGGCGTTTGACGTTGAGCCGCTTCCGACCACAAAGTGGCCACGGCCACCACCTCCACCACCGTTTGGGGTAAATTGTGCAAAATTGCCTG
This sequence comes from Merismopediaceae cyanobacterium, assembly GCA_035286205.1. GTDB lineage: Bacteria > Cyanobacteriota > Cyanobacteriia > Cyanobacteriales > Microcystaceae > Woronichinia. The sequence goes on along the minus strand of JAYKIP010000108.1, from coordinate 4,989 downwards.
TTTTAAGGCCGTAATCATCCGTTCTGTGACCGGGGAAGCCGCAATCAGACGACCCTCTTGCTTTACCTTGGCATTGACAATGATGGTAACGCGGCCATTACGTTTGGGGGCTTTCAGTTGTTGGGTACTCACAAATCGGCTGTCCTTACGAAAGGGAAACGAATCAAGATAGGGCCGGTTAGATTCCTTTAGGGGATTAAGGCTAGGGTCAGCCTAAGCAGAACGGCAAACCGGCAGGGTAAACAGAAAACAACTTCCTTGACCAGGGACACTATTGACCCAAATTTGACCATAGTGGGCACGAACAATTTTACGACAGAGGGAAAGCCCTAAACCATAGCCTTCTTTTTCTTCGTCACGTTTCAGACGGAAATGACCTTCAAAAATATTTTCTTTTTTGGTTTCGGGAATCCCTGGCCCCGTATCCGCAATACTGACCTCAACTTTTTGAGTAGTTCGATGTAAAATGGAGAGGGTAATTTGACCGCCTTCCGGCGTATATTTAATGGCATTATCTAACAGATTGACAATCACTTGACGGATTAATTCTTCATCAGCAAATACCTGGGGTAAATCCTGGGGAATATCGGCAATTAATTGCAAAGATTTTTCTAGGAACTGGTCTTGATAGAGTTCTAAAACTTCGTGGCAGAGGGTCTGTAAACAAAGGGGCATACAATTAATGACAAACTGGGCATTCATATTTTTGGAAGCTTGCAGAATGTCCGTGATCAGACGATTCATCACCTTAAATTGTTTACGGGATTGCTGAAAAAGTTGTTCTTTTAATTGTTGGTTACGTTCATTATCTTCCTTCTGTTGCAGTAATTCCAAAGTATCTACTGCGATCGCCGCCGCCGTCAGGGGACTTCGTAGATCATGGGCCAACATGGCTAACACTTGATCTTTAAACCGTAACTGTTCGAGGAGAGCTTCCTGTTCCTTTTTTAACCGAAAAACCTCGTCGGCCATCTTCATCACTTCCCCGGAGTAATCCACCGAAGACAATTCCAGGGAACAGACCGGGGCTAAATCTTCCCGGTGCCGGAGTTGATGCTCCTGTTCGGCGATCGCCTTTTCCCAACGCGGCCACCATTTCTTTAATTGATTCACAATATTGCTACCGGCAAACGTTTGATGGGGAACCGGTGCCACTTTGACCAGGGCCGGGGTCGCCACCAACCGAAAATGTTCCACCAGATGAGGATGCTGGGCAATTTCAATAATTTGTAGCTCGAAGGGGAGATCCGTCGTCAAACTGTGTAAATACCCTTGGATTTCCTTAATATGGACGTGGGAATTAGGACGCTCGTCAACAAATAACAGCAGTTGCAGGGCTAGAGAAGCGGAATGACCGAATCTAGGGGAAGTTGACATACTAGCGTAATGGTGTCCAAAGCGAATATCAAGGGGGGATTCCGCTTGACTTCCCATCCCAGGGAATAAGACCTAACCTGTCGAGATACTATTTTTATTTTAGGACTGGCTGAAGCATTAAATCAATCTTGTCTGACCAAAAATTCCTCTACCCCTCAAGTCCGGGGATCTCTTCCCTCTCAAGTCTTTGCGCGGTTGAAGCGGAACAAAAAAATAGCCCCCCGGTCGCTAGAGTTCTTTCTCCTCTCCCTTGGCCAAGGTAATAGATTTCCCCCCTTCACCTAAGCATTGGACAAAATTTGCGTTAGATTAACCTTATTCTTCATTATCTCAGCAATCTATGCGAGCCTTACTGATCTACCCGTTATTTCCACCTACCTTCTGGTCTTACGAGAAGATTCTGGAACTGGTCAACCGCAAAGTATTGCTCCCGCCCCTGGGACTCATCACGGTGGCCGCTATTCTCCCCCAATCCTGGGAGTTTAAATTGGTGGATCACAATATTCGCCCGGTGACCGAAGCCGAATGGGATTGGGCCGAGATTGTCATTTTTTCAGGCATGATCGTGCAACGGGACGATTTATTAGAGCATATCCGGGAGGCAAAACGCCGGGGCAAATCAGTGGCGGTGGGCGGCCCCTATGCCACCTCTGTACCGGATGAAGTGCAAAAAGCGGGAGCCGATTTCCTCATTCTGGATGAAGGAGAATTAACGCTACCCAGGTTTGTGGAGGCCATTAACCGAGGAGAAACCCAGGGCATCTTCCGAGCCACCGAGAAGCCCGATGTGACGACGACTCCGATTCCCCGTTACGATCTGTTGGAGTTGAATGCCTACGATTCCATGTCGGTGCAGTTTTCGCGGGGCTGTCCTTTCCAGTGTGAATTTTGCGACATTATTGTTCTCTATGGCCGGAAACCGCGCACCAAAGCACCGGCCCAGTTGCTGAAAGAATTAGATTGCCTCTACGAGTTAGGTTGGCGACGCAGTGTGTTCATGGTGGATGATAATTTTATTGGCAACAAACGCAATGTTAAATTATTACTCAAGGAATTAAAGGTTTGGCAAGCGGAGCATCAATATCCGTTCCGGTTTAATACGGAAGCTTCGGTGGATTTGGCTGATGACCCGGAGTTAATGGAGTTGATGTTAGAGTGTAATTTTGATGCGGTCTTTTTAGGGATTGAAACCCCCGATGAAGAAAGTTTAGAGTTTACCAAAAAGTTTCAAAATACCCGCAGTTCTTTGACCCAGGCAGTAGAGCGGATTATGACAGCCGGTTTACGACCCATGGCGGGCTTTATTATTGGTTTTGATGGCGAGAAGAAAGGGGCGGGCGATCGCATTGTCAAGTTTGTGGAAAGTGCGGCCATTCCCACCACCACCTTTGGGATGTTACAGGCATTACCCCATACCGCCCTCTGGCACCGTTTAGAAAAGGAAGGCCGGTTACTGGATGGCGGGAATCAGGACATTAACCAAACCAGCTTGATGAACTTTGTGCCGACTCGTCCGTTGGAGGATATTGCTCGCGAATACGTGTCTGCTTTTTGGGAGATATACGATCCCAAACGCTATTTAGACCGGGTCTATCGTTGTTTTCTGAAATTGGGGCAACCCAAGTGTCATCCTCCCGCTAAGTTGCCGACCTGGGAAGATATTCGGGCCTTGGCGATCGTGGTGTGGCGACAGGGCTTTAAACGAGAAACCCGTTTTCAATTCTGGCATCATCTTTTTGGCATTTTGCGCCATAATCCCGCCGTTTGGGAGCATTACCTGATTATGTGCGCCCATAATGAACACTTTTTCAATTACCGCGAGATTGTACGGGATCAAATTGAGGCCCAATTACGGGAGTATCTGGCCCGTCAAGCCCCTGCGACCCCTGAGGTTCGTGAAAAAACGACGGTTTTGGCCGCCTGATTCTAGGGTGATCCCCCTTTATTCCCATCCTGCCTGGCCCTGAGACTAGTTTCAGTGATAGTGAGATGTTGACCTTACTGTTGGCAATGGACTACTTCCCCTACCCTGGGGAACGACAGTTTCTAGGGTTTATGCGGGCAAACCACTTGAGCTTGTTTCCTAAGCTCTTAGACCAGAGCCAGTTCAATCGACGAGCTCGGCGATTAGAAGGACTGATGGAGGAGTTGAGACGCTATTGGGTCAAGCAGATGGGGTCTCATTTCGAGCGAACCCTGCTCCTCGATACGAAACCAGTACCCGTCGTCGGTTACAAGCGAAGTAAAAGTCAAAGCGACTTTACGGACAGTGCTACCTACGGTTATTGTGCGAGTCGCCAGATGAAGTATTTTGGCTACAAGTTAGTCGTCGTGAGTACTCTGGAGGGTGTGCCTTGGGTTTATTCCCTCGTCCCTGCTCATACGGACGAACGCGAAGCAGCAGAATCGGTATTGCAGTTCATTCAAGGCTGTGACATCTTGGCCGATAAGGGGTTTATCGGTAATGATTGGCAGGCTGAGATAGAGAGAACGACAGGTAATCGAGTCTTTACAGCGAAAAGAGTGAATCAGCATCAACAAACCCCTCCAGCCTTTGAGGGGCTTCTTCAACACTTCCGAGAACGGATTGAGGGGGTTTTCAATGAGGTGCAGAATACAGGACGCAACTTGGAGCGATTGCTCAGAAAGAAAGTTGAGGGACTTTGTGTCCATCCTTTGAGCAGACTCCTGTTCAACCCTTTGGGCAACTCATATAAGGCGTGATTTTAAAAATTAACTTAATCATAAAGAAAAATTTAACTTTCTCTTTTATAGTAAATTGCAAAACACGATCGAGCGGAAAATTAAGGGGAAAACTTTGACACTACTTATACTAAAAGCCATCCTGATCACCCTAGCGCTCTTGCTACTCGGTGATTTAATTTCTACGTTTCTCTACCATGTTCCGGAACAGGTTTTCGGCAAGTTTCACGCTGCGGTACACCACGGCAAAAATCGGAACTTTTTTCATTACGCGTTGTTAAATCGAAATCCGCTAGTTTTACTCGATGGCTTTCTCGGCGCGCTCCCCTATAGTATATATGTATGGGGGAAGTTCAGCTAAAACGCGGTTGAGAAGCTGGGCAACCTTGTATGTTATTAAATTATGTAATAACATGATATGTAGTAAACCTTGCCTAAAATCATGAGTAATAAACAATACAATCTAACCTGGGCTAGAATAGGCAATGCTTCAGGTTTCCGTCTGAGTGCCAGTTTTTTTAAGGATAATCCCCAATTCAAAGAAGCTAAAGGTGCTGTTGAAGTTATCAGTCCTGATACCTTATTAGTCCGCTTACAGCCTCAATCTGTAGAACAGGAGGAAGATGAACTAATGATGAGTTTATTCTTAGATTTTCTGACCAAGCAAGCCCTATTAAATCCTGATGCTGAGTTAGAAGCTTATACGGAAGCAATGGCGGCGGTCGATGAAGAGTTGATGACAGGAGTGGAACTTGATAGTTAACGGTTGGCGAATCTACTTTATTAAAAGACTTTTTGGGCAACAACGCCGCGATTTACAAGTTGAGGTTCGTAAACTAAAAAACACCTTGCCAACAGAAGCATACCGTACTCATTCTACAGTCAAACTCTACAGGGCGATTATGGTCG
>JAYKIP010000107.1:0-6604 GCA_035286205.1 Merismopediaceae cyanobacterium | reverse complement strand
GGATGGTAAGGACAACGTCTTAAACAGCCCTCTAATCAGTTTACCCTAACGACTCCTCCCAGAAACAACCTAATCTTGAGCCATGTTATCGCGGCTGACTCCCCTGCTAGAATAGGGGCGATCGCTTGCAAGGAAAATTTAAAGGAAAATTGACCATGACAGGATTCATTACCTTTGTGTTAGGAGGCATCTACTTTGTGGGGCTGTGGCGATTTTGGACAGGCTACCGACGCACTAACTTTAGTGGGGGTTTACCCAATCGTCTGATGTTGTCCCTTCTGTGGCCCGTCCTCCTTGTCGTTAACGGCAATTATCGCAAAAATTTTCAGAAAGCCCTGAAAGGTAGTTGATCTGACCCGATGCCAGTCTATTTCTATTGGGGAGAGGACGATTTTACCCTGGGGCAAGCTATTAAACAGCTACAAAAAAAGGTGTTAGATCCCGCCTGGTTGGCCTTTAACCTGGAAAAAATTCCGGGGGATGATCCCGAAGCCACTCAGCAAGCTCTCCATCAAGCGATGACTCCCCCCTTTGGATTTGGCGATCGCCTGGTGTGGGTAGAGGACTCGACATTGGGACAACAGTGTGATGATCACTTAATGGTTAAACTCAAAGCCACCTTGCCCGCCATTCCCCCCAATAGTCATCTGCTGTTTACCAGTGGCAAAAAACCCGATGCCCGCCTCAAAGCCACCAAACTGTTACAGGATTATGGCCAAATCCGGGAATTTTCGCTGATTTCTCCCTGGAAAACCGATGAATTAATTACCCATATTCAGGCGATCGCCGAAGACATTGCCCTGAAATTAACCCCCCAAGCCGCGGCCCTCTTAGCGGAATCCCTGGGGAATAACACCCGACAAATCTGGAATGAACTGGAAAAATTACGGTTATACCATGGGGACAATCCCCGCCCCTTAGATGTCTCGGATGTGAGCCTCTTGGTTAACGCCAGCAGTCAAAATAGCCTCCAGTTAGCAGAAGCCATTCGCCAGGGCAACGGCGAAAAATCTCTGAAATTAGTGGCCGATTTACTCACCCGCAATGAACCCGCCCTCAGAATTATTGCTACCCTCGTCGGTCAGTTCCGCACCTGGGCTTTATTAAAATTAGCGTTAGAATCCGGGGAGAAGGATGAAAAAGCGATCGCGGCGATCGCGGAACTCAGTAACCCCAAACGGGTCTTCTTTCTCCGGAAGGAATTACAAAATTTAACCAGTCGGCAATTATTAGAAACCTTCCCCATCCTGCTCAACCTAGAATTTCAACTGAAACGCGGGGCCGATCCCCTCAGCAGTTTACAAACCAAAGTTCTAGAGCTTTGCCATCTTTTCCATCCCCGTCGTCGTTAATCGTGGTTGGGGAGCTAGGCTACTGTCACAAGTCAGGAATCCCCCCTAACCCCCCTTAAAAAAGGGGGAAACGGACAAATTAACGGTGGTCAGTCCCCTTTACCAAGGGGGATTTAGGGGGATAAAATCTAAAAACGTGTCTTGTTTCAAGATGTGTGTACGCGGTAGGGAGAGCTAGGGGGATAACCTCACACAGTTATTTTAATCATTATGAAAAAATTCTTACTTTTCCTATTATTTTGTATCGGTCTTTATTTTTCTCTTTCCTGGTTTGTTCAGACCCAGGGATTAGCTAATCGGGGCCAATACGAATCGGTGATTGTCAACTTTAAAAATGACTTACCCACCTCGATCTTAACCGAACAAATGCAGAGCATTAAAGCCTCTACGAAAAAAAATAGTGATTTTAATAGTGTTTTTTCCGTGACCGATCATCTTTATACCGTCCCCGGCAAAAAAGATGAATTAAGTTTACTGCGGGGCAAGATTAATCACGACTATATTGATTACATTGAGCCGAATTATGTCTATCAAGCCCTCGAAGTGCCCAATGATCCCGACTATAGCAAACAGTGGAATTTTCGCAGTATCGGAGTCGAAAAAGCCTGGGATCAAAGTAAAGGGGAAGGGGTGATTGTGGCGGTGATTGATACCGGGGTCAGTCGCGTGCCGGATTTACGGGAAACAGAATTTGTGGAAGGCTATAACTTTGTGGAAGACAATAGCGACACCAGTGATCACAATGGTCACGGAACCCACGTGGCCGGCACGATCGCCCAATCTACTAACAATAAATATGGTGTAGCCGGGATTGCCTATCAAGCCAAAATTATGCCATTGAAAGTCCTAGGGGATAACGGCGGGGGAACGGTGGCCGATATTGCCGAGGCGATCGAGTATGCGGCCAACCATGGAGCCAGTGTCATCAACCTCAGTTTAGGGGGCGGCGGTGAAAGTAAAACCCTACGAGATGCCATAGATTACGCCTACAGTAAAGGTGTGGTGATCGTCGCGGCGGCGGGCAATGAAAATACCAATGCGGCTTCCTATCCGGGACGTTACCCCAAGGTGATTAGCGTCTCTGCGTTAGATGCAACGGGCCAGAAAGCTCCCTATTCTAACTTTGGGGCCGGGGTAGATATTGCGGCACCTGGGGGGAGTGACCAGGGCAAAGACGGCAAAATTTTACAGGAAACCCTCGATCCCAGTACGGGCGAAGCGGCTCTGCTCGGTCTTCAGGGAACCAGTATGGCGGCTCCCCATGTGGCGGGAACAGTGGCGTTAATCCAGGCGGCCCAGTTAAAAGCGGCTCAACAAACCCTGGCTCAAAATCCGAAAACAGCCTATAAAGCCGAAAAATTAACCGCCCAGGCAGTTTCCCAACCCTCAGAAATTTTAGAAATTCTCAAAACCTCTGCCCAAAAAGTCCCTGATGATACCTTTAACTATTACGGGGCGGGGCAACTCAATGCCGGGGAAGCGGTGAAATTAACCCTCCAGGGAAAACTGACCTTCCAAGACTTTTTCCGGTGGTTACGGGATCACGGTTATCTCAATCCGATTTTCTGGTTTGATGGCGGGGCGATCGCCTTTTTACCGAAGTTGGGGATGGTGCTGGGTTCCTACCTGCTGGCCTTTATCTTGCGCTATTATTTCCCCTTTGCCTGGACGGGGCCCTTAAATTGGGGTTTAATTTTAGGCAGTTCGGGCTTATTTTTCCTGCAAGGCTGGTATATTTTCGATTTACCCCAATGGCCCTTCCGAGTATTGGGCAGTTCGATCCCGGAATTGGGGAATACCCTACCCGGCACGACCCTCTTAAATCCCTTTTTTGCCAGTGTTTTAATTCCTTTTGTTTTACTAATTGTCTTGTTAGGGAATAAGTCCGGTAAAAGTTTTGCGGTGGGAACGACCATCGGCGTTGCAACCTGTTTAACGGTTAGCGCAATTTTAACCCCTAGTCTCTGGTTAATTGGCTCAGGGGCGATCGCCCAGGCCTTTTTGGGGGTCAATGTTCTGTTATGTTTAGGGCTGGTTTACCTTGCGACCAAAGGAGATGAACGCCTCGCATGATCACCGTCACCGGTCACACCGAAAAAAAGGGGTTTGGTTTAGGGGTTTGGGTGTTAGTCACCGCAACGGGCCAAACCTATGAATTATGGCGACCCCCCGCCGAACTCTGTCAACCCTTAGCCCAGGTGGAAATTCAGGGGGAGATCAAGCCGGATATTATGACGATCGCCATGGTTGGGCCGGTTCTCAGTATTGAAAAATTTCGGATTTTAGCTCCCTAGCTGGGATTGGCGCACAAAATTTTCCAGCATTTTTAACCCCGTTTGAGACGACTTTTCGGGATGAAATTGCACCGCCATAATATTTTCCTGGGCGATCGCCGCCGTCACTGTTTGGGAGCCATGGGTCACCTGGGCCGCACATACTTGGGGATCTTGGGGAACCACAAAATAGGAATGAACAAAATAAACACTGGGATGGTCGCCCAGGTCTTGCCAAAGCGGACAATCGGGCTGGGAAAGCTGAAGCGGATTCCAACCCATGTGGGGAATAGTTAACCCCGGCTCTGACTGAAACCGTCGGACTTGACCTGGAATAATGCCTAAACCTGGTTCGGTTCCCTCCTCAGAAGACTCAAACAAAATTTGTAACCCTAAACAGATCCCTAAAAACGGTTTGCCAGAGGCGATCGCCTGATGAATCGGTTCGACTAAATGGCGATCACGGAGTTGACGAACAGCCGGGTCAAAGGAGCCAACCCCCGGTAACACAACCGCAGAGGCGGCGGCTAAATCCTGGGGAGAATCAGTAACTTTTGGATTCCCCCCCACTTTTTCCAACCCTTTACAGGCCGAGTGGAGATTGCCCATATCGTAGTCAATGACTGCAATAAAACCCATCGTTAACTCCCGCCAGATAATGCTATCAACGCTATTTTAGAATTTAACGGACAGATATTAACTGCTGTGTTAGGGGAAAAGCCAAGTTATTTCGCACCCATGAGGGCAATCAGACGAGGCAGAGATAAACAAACAACGGCATTAAAAAGAATCATTACCACCACTGCTAATTCAGGAGAGATCATGGATTTATCCTCACGTCATTCAATCTTTATCTCCTTTATTATCGAGGGAATCTCCTGGAAAATCTCTCCCGATGCGTCGAAATTTCTTTTGATAATGATAAGTTTATTTGATAGATCCATCCCCGCTTGTCCTGGGAGCCATGGGTCAATAGCAATAATTAACCTAAAATGAGGATCAAAATTCATCGGATTTCTACGGCAAGTTATGGCTGATCACCCCCACCATCACCCTCATTCCCACGATCACCACCACCATCACGCCTTGCCGGAAATGGGTCAGGGGTCTCGTCTGCAACGGGCTTTTTTATGGGGATTTTTGCTCAATGGGTTAATTGTGATGATCCAGATAGTCGCGGGGTTTTGGAGCAATTCCCTCTCTCTGTTAGCTGATGCTGGCCATAATTTTGGGGATGTGTTGGGTCTGTTGATTGCCTGGGGCGCGAGTTGGTTAGTTAAGCGTCGGGCCACTTCCCGTTATACCTACGGTTGGCGACGGTCTTCTATCCTAGCCGCGTTATTAAATGCCTGTTTGATTTTTGTGGCCCTAGGGGCGATCGCCGTTGAAGCCCTGCATCGTTTACAGAATCCCCCACCGCTTCAGGAAAATATAGTGATCCTGGTGGCCAGTCTCGGCATTGTGTTTAATAGCATTACGGCTTGGCTCTTTATGAAAGATCAACAGGATCTCAATCTTAAAGGGGTCTTTTTGCACATGGTCACCGATGCTTTAGTGTCCCTCGGCGTGGTATTAGGGGCGATCGCCATTATGGTAACGGGGTGGATGTGGCTAGACCCGGTAATGAGTTTAGGGATTGCCGTGTTAATTGGTTGGGGAACCTGGGGACTGTTTCAAGATTCCCTTTCCCTGTTGCTGGACGGTGTACCGAACCATTTAGAAAGCCAGGCGGTGCAAACCTATCTCCAGGAATTGCCCCAGGTGATCAATATTCACGATCTGCATATCTGGGCGATCAGCACCACAGAAACGGCCTTAAGTGTGCATTTAGTGGTCGAAAACCATTCCAGGGATGATCATTTTCTCCAAACAGTTCAAGAAGGATTGCACCATCATTTTGGCATTCAGCACAGCACCATTCAACTGGAAAACGGTCAACTGCCCCTCGATTGTTCCCATCAGCTTTGTTATCCCGCCGTCGCCCCTAAAAAGTCCTAGACCGGCTGACTGATCCGGATGATCCCGCCACCATTAAGAGGGATTTTTGGGTTGCAAATGACGATACACCTCATAAATACCGATCGCCAGGGCCGACACACTTAAAGGAATCCAATAATAAATCACCCGATAACCCAGTAACGCTCCCAAAACATCCACCGAGGAAAAAATCGGGGTTAACCCAAATAAAATAATCGTTTCAAAGACCCCTAATCCCCCCGGAATATTACTTAATAACCCAGCAATTTGAGCCAATAGAAAAATACTAAATAAATTGCCATAATCTAACTGATCTGTGTGGGGTAACAGGAGGTAAATAATGGCCGTAGAAAGTCCCCAATCGAGGCCCGTAATACCAATTTGAAACAGGGAAAAGCCGATGGGAACATGGGGTAACCGCCACCGTCCCAGTTGTACCATTTGTTTGGAGAGAATCCCTAAAATCAAATATCCCAAAGTAAAGGTTAAACAGATCACGCCCAGGGGTCTAACGGACACAAAGGGCAAGCGCAGAATAGACGGCAAGGGTAGGGGATCGAGTAAAAACGTCACGCCACAGACCCCGGCCATCCCTAACCAAAAACTAATATTACAAAAGTAAATAATGCGAGCAATATTCAAATTAGAAATGCCCCACTGCCGATAGAACCGGTAGCGAATGGCACTCCCACTCAGCACGGAAAACCCCACACTATTACTAATGGAATAACTCAAAAACCCCACAAAACCCGATTGCCAGAGGGATAAATTTTCCTTAACATAAAAAATAGCGGCAATGTCATAGCCGGTGATCACAATATAGTTAATCACCATGATGACGAAGCCTCCGAGCAGATGAGACTTGGGAATGTTTTGCAGGCTATCTAAGACATTTTGCCAACCGTAACGCTGTAATTCTCCCTGGATCACCCAAACGGATAGGCTAAATAAAATCGCTCCTAATATCGCTGGGGCGATCGCCGCCAATTTTTTCCCGACACT
>JAYKIP010000106.1:0-7683 GCA_035286205.1 Merismopediaceae cyanobacterium | reverse complement strand
AATCAAGCAACGGTGGATGAATGGTTAAGACTGCCGGGGCTTTCGATTCATCAAGCCAAAATGTTAGTAGAATTAACCAAAATGGGAATGCAATTTTTATCGGTTGCCGATCTAGCCGCCGCTTTAGCAATACCGGTGCAACGTTTACAACCTTTAACAGGAATTTTATCTTTTACCTTTTACGAAAAAGAAAGTTTATTGAGTCCCCAACGATTGGCAGTGAATAGGGCAGATTTATCTCAATTGTTAAATATTCCGTTTATTGAAATGGATTTAGCCCAGCGCATTTTATCGGAAAGAAATCAGGGAGATTATCGTAATTTAGTGGATTTTCAGAAACGTTTACATTTAGATAGTGAACTAACCAGTCAATTAATGTACTATCTTCAGTTTTAAGTCTATCATTGGTTCCTTGAGTATAATTTCCTGTTGATTTTTTTGACGCGAACTATAGCACGATAATAATAGTTATGCTAAAATACTCTTTGACTAAGAGACTGCACGGCTGGATCTTGTCTTAGTAAACTTTTTTAATTAGTGGTTCAGGAAATAGTGCATTTTTCTTTTTATTAAATTAATGATAGCTCTATGTCTTCTCCTTTCAAACCTTCTGATTTAAGTTTTATCCCAGAACTTTTTTTTGATTTAATTGCTAGGATTCTCCCCGGTTCATTGATCTTGGGGGTTATCTATCTATATCTGATCGCAAATAATTCTATTCTTCAGCAGATTGAATGCTTTTTAGATTCTCATAAAAATTTGCCGAAACCTCCAGGTTGGTTCCTAGTTTTTCTTCTAATAGGATTATCTTATTATTTTGCTGTTGGTTTTGCTATAATCTTTAGAAATTTTTTTGATGATAGAGAGCAAATGAAAAAAATGGAAAAAAACATTCGCTTGATTTATAATCGAGATAATGTGCCAGTAGAAGAACAACCTCGATTTCTTAGAATAATAGCTGAGAAATGTGCTGCAATTTCCTTGCAAATGGGTTTATCAATAGTTTCTTTAGTCGCACTATCACTCACTATAGTTAGTTACTACATCAATAATTCAGGGAGCTTTAGTCTTATTGACGATTTTTTGTATTTTTGTATTTTGTCACTGCCTATCCCTGTGTTTGTTTATGGAAGAAAGATGATTTGTTTGGATAAAAGATATAAATTAAATCTTAAAGCGATAATTACTTTAATTTTTATTTATTTCTATACCCTTATTACAGAGGTTTATTTAAATGATACTCATAGTCTTTTTGAACAATATATTCTAACTATTATTGTCTCTGGTTTAAGCCTTTTTCTTGTGTTTTTAATGTATATTTGGAATGAAAGAATTAATGAGTTTTTGGAAAAACGCTTGAAGCCATATCAAAAATCAAAAAATACAAATGTAGAAACAATACAAGATGTATCAAATTCTACTTCATTAACGATGGAAGGCAATCTGACAATTAAGGCTGATGAATAATGAGTCCTTCCAGTAAAAAGTTGAGGATCTATCCATCAGAAAGCAAATTCACATCTATTTTTTAAGGATGATCCTTCCCGTCCTACTAGGCAGAAAGTCCCTCATCCGTCAAAATAGGGGAAATGTTAAATTCTGTAACAAACAATGTTCGGTAAAATTCCCTTAGCCTTAGTCGGTTTAACCGTTGGTAGTCTCTTAACCGTGATGGGCTTTGTCGCCTATGCCCTCGATAAACCCACCCTGAATTTAGCGGGCTTTTTCTATGGAATTCCCCTCCTCCTCGGTGGATTAGCCCTCAAAGCCGCCGAATTAAAACCGATTCCCCTAGCCGAACCGACCCCGGAAACCGTTTTAGCCCTACGCAAACAGCAAGCCACGCCCACCCAAAACCAAATTCGGCAGGATGTTACCCGTTATCGCTACGGCCAAGAAGCCCATTTAGATGATGCCCTCCAACGTTTAGGATTAAGTCCAACGGATGAAGAACGCCCCCTGTTAAAGACTATTCAAGAAATTGAGCGCGAGGGTCGTTATTGTTTAGTATTACAGTTTGATTCTCCCTTTATTAGTTTAGAAACTTGGCAGGAAAAACGGGAAAAAATTGAGAAGTTTTTTGGCCCTCAAATTCACGTTATCTTAGAAAATCCCCAGGAAAATCAAGTGGATGTGTTATTAATTTCATAATAAATTTTAATTTTAATGCTGACTATTGAGCCAAGCAATGATCATTCTGAGTAATCTCTAGATAGATATGCTCTAGTTTAATGGGACTCCGGGCGATCGCCTCTAGGGGAATCCCATCAAATTGGCGAATAATCTCTTTTAGGTCTAAACTTTGGGGAAGCCAAAACGCTAATTGACCGCCATAATAACGATGGGTATAACCTAAAGCCTTAGCCCTGGCTAGTAACGCCTCTTGGGCCGAGGTTTGCAGGGTTAAAATTTCAGCCGCCGGGATCATTTTCTTGAATTCAGTTAACGCCCCTGAGTGCAACAGTCGGCCTTTTTGTAAAATCCCCAGGCGATCGCAGAGGTGTTCCGCTTCATCTAATAAATGGGTGGTTAAGAGAATGGTAACGCCTTCGTTTTTAAGGTTACGAATTAATTGCCACAGTTCATAACGGGCTTCAATATCTAACCCAGTGGTGGGTTCATCTAAAATTAATAACTGGGGCCGATGAATTAAGGCGATCGCCAAACTTAACCGACGTTGCATTCCACCACTCAGATTTTCACTAGGGGTTTTCGCCCGGTCTAATAAATTCACTAGAGTTAAACATTGTTTAATCCGTTCCTGTCGCTGGGGCCAAGTCAGACCATAAATTTGAGCAAAAAAATTCAAATTTTCCCAACAGGTTAAGGTGCGATAAAAAATATTTTCCTGGGGGGCAACGCCTAACCAATGTTTCGTTTTTTCCGATACGGGTTGATCATTAATTAACAGAGTTCCTTCATCTGCCTGAAGGAGATAGGCAATCAAATTAATTAAAGTCGTTTTTCCTGCTCCGTTTGGCCCCAATAACCCATAGATTTCCCCCGCCGGAATATCTAAACTGAGGTGATCCAAAACTAGGCGATCGCCGTAACGTTTAGAAACTTGCTGAATAGATAACATGATTATTTCAGGATTAAGGGGGCAATATGATCATTATAAACGTCTTTCTTTGGCTAACATTTGCTGATAGGATAACCATCCTAAAATCATTGTAACCATCGCAAATCCCCCTAAAAATTGTAAATGGGGCGATAAATCCCCCAGGGCATAACCTTTTGCACCCACATCAACTAATGCTTCGGTCATGTGATAAATCGGATTATAAATGGCGATCGCCTTTAAGCCAGGGGGAAAAATAGAAGCCGGAAAAAAAGCTCCCCCTAAAATTAATAAGGGAATCCCAAAAGTAGCCACTAACGCATTCACATCTTCGGTACGGCGAGCCAGTTGAGTCCCCAATAAAAAACCGATTCCGACATAGGCGATCACACTCAATAAAATAATGGCGATTCCCAAAAAGATTGATCCCTGAAATTTGGCCCCAAAAGCCGTTGCTACAGTATAAACTAACAAAGTCTGCCCAATAACAATCCAAATTTGTGCCAGGAAAATCCCCAGAAAATAGGTCAGTCCATTTAACGGCGAAAGAAAGAGTCTTTTTAAAGTATTCTGCTCCCGTTCCGCCACAATAATTGTCACCGTTCCCCCCACACAACTAAAAAAGAAAGCCGCCCCAATTAAACTACTGGGAGCCGCAAAAGCCATCGCTTCTTCTAGGGGTAAACCAGAGCGATCAGCAAAAATAAAAGCATTTAACAGTAACACAGTAATGGGAAAAATAGCCCAAAAAATTAAACTCCGCTTTCGTCTGAGTAATTCGATTAAGATCCGTTGAGAAATCGCTTTTAGAGCTAAGAAAAATTCCTGCATTTTGCCAACTTCAATTTACTTTGATTATTTCAAGTCTAGTAATCCCTGTTCCTTTAATTTGGGATTAAAGCGCAATTCTAGCTGAACCCCTCGGTGTTGTAGTTGCTCCTGGATCTTTGCTTCTAACCGTCGTGCTAGGTTTTTTAATAGCTTTATTTTACCCAGTTCATCTTGCGTTTGATATTGGACTTTTTCTTCCTCCGTCATGGTTAATTTAGCATCTAGGGGATCTGTCCAGGCGGCTTCCTCTAGGGTCTGTAATCCCAGGGCATTTAACCAGGCTGACCGAACCGCTTCTAGGAATGACCGACTAGGACGTTCAATAAGATAAACTTTTAGCCAATAACAGCGATCGCTCTGACGCACTAAATGTTGTTTTAAACTGGCTTCAATATCCCGCGAATAACCGACATATTGTAAAGTTTTAGCATCATCAAAGATGGCATAAACACCGATTTTTCGTTGCCAATCTTCGGCAAAAATTCCTGCTTCGGTCAGGTAGGGAATCCAGGGCAGTGAGTCTAAATCCGGAATTTGAGAGTCGGTCATAAATAATTGATAATTGATAATTAATAATTAATAGTGGATAATCGGTGATTACAAATCTTCTTCAGACTGGGGTAAGTTTTGTTGTTGAAACCGACGGGAAGGACGACGATAGGTTTTCGACGCTAATTTGGGTTCGTAATGACTTTCACCAGCCGCTTTCGTTTTCAATTTTAACGAATTTTCGGCCCCTCTTCGCTTTTGTTGTTGGGTTTGCCGGGCGATCGCCTCCTCTAGGAATTTTAAATAATGTTCATAGCGTTCCCAATCACCTCGAATCAGACAATGGGGTTCGTCCCGGTGTAAACAATCATTAAAATGACAATCCTGATTTAAACGACGGGCTTTTCCCTCCGGAAACCAATTAATTAATTCCCCCACATTTGCCTCTAAATCCGGTTGATTAAAGCCAGGGGTATCTGCTAACAATCCCCCTGTTGGTAATTCAAATAATTCCACATGACGGGTAGTATGACGACCTTTTTGTAATTTACCCGATACACTATTAGTTAACTGATTGCCTTCCGGAATTAAACAATTAATTAAACTGGATTTGCCCACCCCGGACGGCCCCGCCATCAGGGTAATTTGATTGCTTAAAACAGCTTGTAAATGCTTTAGGCCCTGTTGTTGTAAGACACTGACAAAAATCGGATCATAACCCCAGTTTTCTAAGCGCGATCGCCATTGATGCACCGTTGTTTCTGACACTAAATCCCGTTTATTGAGACATAGGGCAATTTTTAATTGAGTGGATTCTGCCTTAACCAAAAAACGACTTAATTGCCAGACTTCTAAGGGGGGTTCCGCTAACGAGAAAATCAATAAAATTTGTTCCGCATTGGCGACCGGTGGCCGGGGAAATTCACTACAACGCGGTAAAACCTCGGTAATTACTCCCTGCAAACTGGTTAGATCGATTTCTTCTACTCTCACGCGATCGCCAACCATAATATTTTGGCCAATTTTTTTCAGCAAAGCCCGCCGCGTACACAGTAAAGGAACCTCCGACAACCCCGGCAAACGAACCCGATAATAATTCGCTTGTAGTGCCGTGACGATCCCAATGTCTTCGCCCATCTCTGCCACGCTAACCTACCTGGGGGACACGAATGGATAACTTGAAATAATCCGCCTCGGCTGTTAGGACTTGCTCTGTATAACCCGCAATTTTTAAACTGTGGGGGACTTGTTCGATCGGTTCTCCCGCATCTAACCACACCTCCAATCGTTCCCCCGGCGACATCTGAGACAGTTTTAATTTCGTGCGGACAAAATTAATGGGGCAGGGCGTTCCCCGCAGATCCAAAATAACGGGTTCCCGTTGGCTCATTTGTGGAATAACCCCCCTAAAAAGCCCTCTAGGCCGCCCTTACCGTGACTTTCTCCCTTAATCGTGGCCAAACGCTCCAATAATTCCCGTTCTTCAGTATTAATCTTAGTGGGAATGGCGACCTTAATGGTAATCAGTTGATCGCCGCGCATCGTCGCATTGCCCAATTTAGGAACCCCGTGATCCTCTAGGGTTAACACCGTATTGGGTTGGGTTCCCACCGGGATGGTTAATTCGGCTTCACCGTCCACCGTTGGCACCATCAAACGACAGCCTAGGATCGCCTGGAGATAGCTAATACTCAATTCTGAGCGAATATTTAACCCTTCGCGGACAAATTCCCGGTCCGGTTCCACCATCAAATAAACGTAGAGATCCCCCGGCGGGCCACCGCGCACCCCGGCATCCCCTTCCTTAGACACCCGGAGGCGCGTTCCGTCATCCACACCGGGGGGAATGGTAATTTTTAACTTTTTCGTTTCCTGTTTACGACCGACACCACCACAACTTTCGCATTTTTGTTCAATGACTTCCCCGGCTCCATTACAGGTCGGACAGGCCGAAACCTGGGCAAAACTGCCAAAGGGAGTCCGAGTGGCCCGCCGCACTTGACCAACTCCGTTACAGGTTCCACAGGTTTTCGATCCGGTTCCGGGCTTGGCTCCCGTGCCGTTACAGGTCTGACAGGATTCTAGGTGGGGAATGCGAATTTCTTTTTCACCGCCAAAAATGGCTTCTCGAAAACTGAGCCGTAGGTCTAAGCGCAGGTCATCGCCGCGTGCTGGGCCATTTCTGCGTCGGCCTTGTTGCGGGCCCCCCATACCGCCAAAGCCGCCCATGCCCCCGAAAATGGTTTCAAAAATATCGGCAAAGCCGCCCATATCGTTCGGATCAAACCCGGCGGCTCCTCCACTGACCCCGGCTTCTCCAAAACGGTCGTAGCGTTCCCGAATCTCTGGCTCGGAAAGGACTTCGTAGGCGCGGTTAATTTCTTTAAATTTTTCTTCGGCCCCTGGCTCTTTGTTGACATCAGGGTGATATTTGCGTGCTAAACGACGGTAAGCCCGTTTAATGTCTTCCTTATTGGCATCTCTCGCCACTCCCAGTGTTTCGTAGTAGTCGCCTGGCATACGCTTTGAATGAATTGGCTTGCTCGATGAATGGTTTAGTGTTTACTGTAGCAAACTCTCGCCGCAACATCATCCTTGATTCGGTTTTCCGAACTCTAGCCTTGCTATACTGGGGCTAAAAAATGGCTATGACTCCGAATACAATTTTTCACTTGGCTATTCCCGTTAATGATCTGGCTCTGACCCGCGAGTTCTATGGCGATCGCCTGGGGTGTACCTTTGGGCGAGCAACGGCGAAGGCTCTGATTATGAATTTTTACGGTCATCAAATTGTGGCCCATACCACTGACGAGGAACTTCAACCACCGCCCAGCATTTATCCGCGTCATTTTGGCTTGATTTTTCCCCAGGAAGCGGACTGGCAAGCCCTAGTTGAGCGTTTGGAATCCCATCAAGTGCCTTTTCATATTCCGCCCAAGGGGCGATTTGTGGGGGAAATGACGGAACATAGCACGTTTTTTATTGCTGATCCTTTTTATAATTTGTTGGAATTTAAGTTTTATCGTCATGCTGAGGCGATTTTTGGGGGGCATCTGTTTCAGCACATCGGCGATCGCTAAGGGTTAAGCCTAACTATTTGATTCAGAAGAACGCAGAGCAGAGGCTTGTCTCATTTCCCATTTTTGTTTGAGTAAAAGAATAAAGAAGGGCAGACTATCCACCAGATAACGTTTCCACAGACGACGAGGCTCCGACAGCAAACGGTGTAACCATTCAATACCGAGATTACTCATCCATTGGGGAGACCGGGGCTTATGACCGGCTTCAAAATCAATGGTGGC
>JAYKIP010000105.1:0-12876 GCA_035286205.1 Merismopediaceae cyanobacterium | reverse complement strand
TTAATGAATGATATTTGGTTAGCGGTCATTGAAAACCAGATTGTATCTAGTTCTTCTAATAAAAGATCTTCTGTCTCTTCATCACCTTTTTCTCTGGCTCGAAGCGCATCAACCCATAGCCTGAGATACAGACGCAATTTTTGCGAATCACCATTGGTCTTTTCCATCGTTACAGCCTTACCCAATTAGGACGAGTTGAAAATAGATGAGCTTCGTATTGAGCGAAAATACAAGTATCACTTGGTTCTATCAGATAGTGATGGGGGGAACCTTGTTGTCTCGCGGTAAGGGTTCTCGGCAGTTGCTCTTTATTAATTGAGAAAACAGGATCTTTACCCGTACCATTGAAGTCAGGTGGACGACGATGGGGAGGAAGACACATCACATCATCTACTGTAACAGACATCCCGCCTGTTTGGGGATGAACATAGCCCTGAGCATCAATGGGAATGTCCTTATTGGGACGGACTCCTAATTTGCTAGCGGATTGACCTAGCAGAGGAAGATTATTTTCATCACACTTCATTGCACGAAAAAGCTTAGACATTTTTGAAAAAATTATCCTGTATTCAAACAATTTTAAATTATCAATGTAAATTTTTATTGTTGTTTTGAATAGGAATGAAACACTGATGATAGAGAAATTAGCGATAATTTTAATCATTCTTCGCAAAATAGCTACTATCTTTTTCCTCAAGAGTTAGATAATGACCGGCTTGATAGTCCTGAAGAGAGCCAAGGATATTAGCCTCTTCTTCTTTCGTTATCTCCGTTTCACTATGGCGTTCTTTCAGAAACAGGAAAAAATCAAGTAGTTGGGGAACCAAAGCATCAGGAGCTTGTTCGATTTCTTGGAGAAGTTGTTCTTTAAGCGTCATAGTTTTATGAGGAAGATAAGATACTATTATATCTTTAATTTTTGGTGGTTCAAGGTTCTATTTTACCCCATTCGCTGGCTATCCATCCTCCAGTAACGTTAATTGTTCCTGAACTCCCCCCGGCGGCGACACCAATCCTAAATGTTGATAGGCACTAGGAGTCGCAATCCTTCCCCGCGTAGTGCGATTCAAATAACCAATTTGCAATAGATAGGGTTCATATACCTCTTCAATGGTTTTACTATCTTCCCCCGTTGCCGCCGCGATCGCCTCTAAACCGGCGGGGCCTCCCTGAAATTGTTCAATTAACGTGGTTAATAATAACCGGTCTGTCCAATCTAAACCGCGTTTATCCACTTGATATAAATCTAGAGCTTGACTGGCAATTTCGAGGGTAATTTCCGTTTGGTGTTTCACCTGGGCATAATCCCGTACCCGTCTTAATAGGCGATTGGCAATGCGTGGCGTTCCCCTTGACCGACGAGCAATTTCCTCGGAACCCGTTTGAGAAATCAAAACATTTAAAATTTTAGCCGTGCGTAAAATAATCTGACTCAATTCTTCCACTTCATAAAATCGCAACCGTTGAATTAAACCAAAGCGATCGCGCAGAGGAGAGGTTAAGGCTCCCACTTTAGTCGTAGCCCCAATTAACGTAAATTGTGCCAGGGGTAAACTCCGAATTTTGGCACTATTACCCTTGCCCATGGTAATATCTAAGCGATAATCTTCCATGGCCGGATACAGTAACTCTTCTGTTAAACGATTTAAACGATGAATTTCATCAATAAACAAAATATCGCCGGGCTGTAACCCAATCAGTAAACCGGTTATATCGCGGGGTCTTTCTAGGGCAGGAGCCGCTGTAATTTTACAATTCACCCCCATTTCCTTGGCTAAAATTAACGCCATGGTGGTTTTCCCTAATCCTGGCGGGCCGTATAACAATAAATGATCGATCGCCTCCTGACGACTTTTAGCCGCTTGAATAATAATCTGTAACACCTCTTTTAAATCTTTTTGACCGATATATTCCCCTAACGTTTGGGGCCGGAGATGGTCTTCAATGGTCGTCTTTTCAGTAGGATTGGCTTCCGCCTGGAGCAATATTTCCCCTTCAGAGATGACAGCTTTTGGCCCCGTTTTTTGACGAGGAACTGTACCTGGGGAAGGGCTATCTTGGGCCGATGGAGAACCAGAACGTTTAATTGCCATAACCAAAAACCAAGGGAAGAGGGTTTATCATTCTCAAAAAGAAAGGGCAAACCGAATGCTTACCCTTCAAAATTCATCACGCAATAAATAGGTTAAAAATTAACCATTAAAAGTTAAAAATCCCTAGCGGCGACGACTACTGCCGAAACTGCGGGAACGGGAACCCGAACTACTGCCAAAACTACTGCTACGGCGGGGACTATAATTCGACGATCCAGAAGACCGTAAACGACTGGAACCAAAGCCCGAACCACTGGATTTAGTACCCTCGTAGGACGGTTTACGAGTGGCCTTACTACCAAAGGAAGAACCGGAAGAGGGTTTCCGGAGGTTGCCTGTGGTACGGAGGGTCTGACGATTTTTTTCGACGGCGGGAGGACTATTGTAACGACTGCGATAACTGCTGACCGCCTGATTATAGCTATTTCCATAACCGCCAAAACCGCTCATCACACCGCCCGAATAGACCGGGGGAACATAGTACTGGGGACGAAAGAGCAAACTTCCCAACGCTTGACCCGCCAAAGCTCCGGCAAAGGGAGTCCAAAAACTCGATTCTTGACGAATGACGACCGGTTCCCGTTGACCCGTTTGGGGATTTTCCTGAAGTTCCGTGACATTGTGAACGTACTCAATTTTAAAGTCTTCCGTTAAGTACATCACGGATTGACCGTCCTTAATTTCCACCGAGGTCGTTTCCCCTTGCTTAATTTGTTCATCGGTGAGACGAGCCATTTGCAGTTTATCCGTGCGGTAGGTGGGAGAGGCCCCCGGCGGCGTATTTAACAGCATCAAGGTATAAACCCCATCGCTATCGTTATAGGTTGCTTGTTGCACCGGGTAACGCCCACTGGCAATTTGGTTTTGTAGGGGAGCCGTTGTCCGATTCACTGGCGATCGCGGCGTGTTGTCATTACCGCAGGCCAAAGTCGTGATACTCAGCAAAAGAATGAGTGAAAGAGTCAAGAAACGACGCATAGGATTTTGATTAACGTTTTGCAAAAAAATAGACTATGATGCACAGGCATGGATGGTTCTTTTCCTTTAACCCTACAAATTATCCTAACGGTTTTAGCCGGCATTGCGGCGCAGGTCGTGGCGGCCTATTTTAAAGTGCCGAGTATTGTCTTTTTATTAGTCTTTGGTATTGCCCTGGGTCGTAACGGTTTGGATCTGCTCCATCCCCAACAGTTGGGCAGTGGCTTAGAAGTGATTGTGGCCCTAGCCGTGGCTATTATCCTCTTTGAAGGGGGGTTAAATCTCAGTTTGCAGGAATTACGGCAAGTTTCCGGGAGTTTACGCAATCTGGTCACCCTCGGAGCCTTAGTCACCTGGATTGGGGGAAGTCTAGCAGCTCATTACCTGTCGGAATTTCCCTGGACATTATCGTTCCTTTATGGTTCCCTGGTGGTCGTCACCGGGCCAACGGTGGTGGGGCCATTAATCAAACAGGTGCAGGTGGAAAAATCCGTCGCCACGATTTTAGAAGGGGAAGGGGTTTTAATTGATCCCGTCGGGGCGATCCTCGCGGTGGTTGTTCTCGAAACCATTTTTGATACTAATGCCACCGTCGAAATAGATGTGCTGGAAATTGCCGGCGGACTGCTACTGCGTCTAGGGATTGGGTTAGGCATTGGCCTATTGGGCGGTTGGCTCCTCAGTACCTTTTTGAAACGGGCCCAGTTTCTCACCAATGAAGTGAGTAGTCTTGTCGTCTTGGCCGGGGTCTGGGGGATTTTTGGCGGTTCCCAGTTAACCATGGCCGAGTCGGGATTAATGGCAACGGTGGCAACGGGAATGTTCTTAAATTCTTCCGATTTGCCCGATGAGCGGTTATTGCGACAATTTAAGGAAAAATTGACCATTCTCTGCGTGTCCGTGCTGTTTATTCTGTTAGCGGCGGATCTGTCCCTCAAAAGTTTATTAGCCCTAGGCTGGGGTAGTGTGGGAACGGTGTTAACGTTGATGCTGGTAATTCGGCCCCTGAGCGTGTTGCTGTGTACCTGGAAAAGTGGCTTAAGTTGGCAACAAAAATGTTTTATTGCCTGGATTTCCCCTAGGGGGATTGTGTCGGCTTCCGTTGCGTCTCTGTTTGCCATTCTGTTAACCCAGGAGGGGATTTCCGGGGGGGATGCGATCAAAGCCCTGGTATTTTTGACAATCATCATGACGGTTTTTTTACAGGGATTAACGGCGCGATCGCTGGCTTACCGGTTAGGGCTGACCCAAACCCAGGCGACCGGAGCGGTGATTTTGGGATGTACGCCCCTGAGTCGGTTGATCGCCCATCTCTTCCAAAGTCAGGAGGAAGCTGTGATTATCATTGACACCGATGAACAGGAATGTCAGAAAGCCGAAGCAGAGGGGATTCGAGTGGCTCGCACAGGGGCTTTTGACGGGAAGGCCCTCAAGGAATTAGGCATCGGGGCGATCGGTCATTTTCTGGCCCTAACGGCGAACGGAGAAGTCAATTTTGTCCTAGCCCAATGGATTTTAGAGGAATTTAATCCTCCCCAGGTTTGGGCCGTGGTACCGCCGGCTCCTGAAACACCTCCCCCGAAAACCAAATCAATCCAGACCTTTTGTGAACCCCCTCGCCTGGCCACCTGGAATCGCTACCTCCTAGAAGACCAGGTTAAATTGGGTAAAACCACCTTTCAAGACGCGACCCTCAGTTTGCAACAGGCCCATTTTCAAGCCCTGGTTCGCTCCGGTGAATTATTACCCCTGCTGGTTAAACGTCAGGGAAATTTGCAGATCGTCAGTGACGCTTATCTGGGTCTGCCGGGGGATGAGCTTTATTATTTGCTCCACGATCCCCGTCCCACGCTATTGAAACGCCTATCTGGGGCCAAACCTTCAACCCGTTTAGTCCTAGGCGGCTTGTTAGAAGTTGAAGAAGTGACCTTAATGGCCTCAACCCTCTCCCTAGAGACTTAGGAGCGGTTTTCAACTCTCTTTTGGGTAAACCCTCTCTTCTCTGGATGGACTCCTTGCAAAAAGAAACCCCCAACTCTGGAGGCCCTTAGGAAGAAGAAAATCGTTTTAAAATTAGTTATCCGATTCGTCAAAGAGACCGCTAGGCCCCTGGGTTTGGCAATACCGCAAAAACGCTTCCAGTTTCTCTGGGGACTCCGTTGCCACGATCCGGCCCCCGATTTCATCAAAAAGTTCGTTGCGTTCTCGTCGCCATACCGTTTCTATAGTTACCGCCACGTCAGGACAGATGCTTTGGTCATGGCTGTCGGCTCTTTTTAAAATCACGGTAAAGCGGGGTTCTTTTGTCCAGGTATTGGGTAGGCTCAAACAAGCCCCTTCGCTGGTTAAATCAAAGGAGACCCCGATAAACTGTTGATCACAATCATAGACTTGACAGAAAGCCAAAATCCGACTTTGAGCGCGTCTCTCCTTCATGAGGTCTTCAAAGGCGGCCTCGGACAGAGCAATGGTTTCGGTGGGGACGGCATTTTCATCCATCATTGGCATTTTTCCTTAAACAAGGGACATCGCTTGATCATAACAAGTCACTTTACCGGCAGAGTCTTGCTCTTAACCGTTTATTATGCGACGAACTGGCCGGAAAACTGTGTGATCGAGATCGCTGGTCAACGGTGTTTCCTGTCAAGTGGGTGAAAAGTGTCCCTATTTTTAAGCAAAATAATACCCCCGACCGTTGAGAAAATCCCTTTAGCTGGGGGGCGATCGCCGAAATAGCGGCAATTCTAGGGCAAAAATAGGGATAACAAGGCTTAGGCATCCAAAGCACGCTGGGCCATCGTCTCCTCTAAATGCTCGTGATGTTGGCGATCCTGGGCCAAACGTTCCCGGGCCTGTTCCGTGACCTCGTCGGCTTTCATCAGTTCGGATTCTGCCGCACGGCTGGTTAAGGTTTCGTGCAAATGCTCCTCGTGAAGACGGTCTTTCACCATTAACTGACGGGCTTGCTCTTGCGTATTCATCATTAAACCTCTACAAATGGGGCGAACGGTAACTTTTGCTACAATTTTATTGTAAATCTTGGCTATGCTTTCCCGAAAGATCGCGGTCAATTTGACAAAAAACTTCACATTCAAACTTAAAAATTTTTATTCTTTGTTGTATCCGCATGAGGATGATGCTCAAAGCGAAATAACGGGCGATCGCCGCTCAACCGGCATCTATCTGGCCGATGGACAGGAGAACCGGCCTAGTCTAGCTCACCCAGCCGTTCCGGGGAGGAAGGGTGCAAGGGAGACAAAGTTAGTTATGATAGGGTCAGGAAATTTCTTTGGCTCATCCAGAGGGTACTCGAAAGCAAATGTTGGAACCTGCTAACTCCCCATCCCGTGAAACATCCAATTTAGAGGCATCCCTCTTCTCCAAAGAACAAGAATTAGAGGAAATGGCAACTGATATGCTCAATGAAGATACAGAGTTTAATTTGAGGAAGACAGTTAACTCGGC
This sequence comes from Merismopediaceae cyanobacterium, assembly GCA_035286205.1. Classification (GTDB taxonomy): domain Bacteria; phylum Cyanobacteriota; class Cyanobacteriia; order Cyanobacteriales; family Microcystaceae; genus Woronichinia. The sequence goes on along the minus strand of JAYKIP010000105.1, from coordinate 6,340 downwards.
GGGGGATGTGGTTCCCCTCGTGGAGAAAGTCAGTGGTATTTTATCCCCTTATTTCATTGTTTTAGTTGGGCTTTTTCTGTATGATCGCAATGCCTTAATTGGGTTTATTTTAGTGGCGGTCGGTGTTTTATCGTTGTTAAAGATTTCTTGGCAGGATTTACAAAAGATGATTGAGCGAGTGAAGGCTTTTTTTACTTCCCCCAATTAATGGGCTATTAATTCCGCGTTTTGTCTTGCATGGGTTTCTTCAAGTTGGCGGGAAGCAGGGTCTTAAGCCCCTTGTTACAAAGCTTTCAGAAAAATCACTATGCAATTTAAATTCGCAACAGCTTATGGGATAAATATATTTTGTTTAAAATAAGTATATCCTAATGGTTGCATAAGCAAAGAAGCATGATCTAATATAAAATTATGGTCTAATTGATCCCTTTACTTTCTGAAAAAGTGGAAACGATAGATAACTGTATTGACTAGATTGGAGGCAGGATTCACCACACCTTTTCTAGGGCTTCCGTTGGCATACGTAAGGGGAATGGCTTTTTGTATTTTATTTTACTTTTTGTCGGCAAGATGCCGCCTAATATACATTATTCCTAATTTATTTTTTCTATCACGAGGGATAGCATCAGCATCAGCCTCACTCCTCACCAACCGATTTCCCTTGATATTCTCTACAACGGTTTAACTACCATCATGATCAATCAACTTGGACGACGCAAATTTTTACTGTACGGTTCGGCGGCTCTGGGAACGAGCTTATTGTTAAAAGCCTGTGGCGGTGGTGGTGAAAGTCCTACGACCCAGGGAGGAAGCCCGGCGGGCACAACTGAAGGCGGTGGCGGTGGTGACACGATTAAGGTGGGTATTCTTCATTCCCTCAGTGGCACGATGGCCATTAGTGAAAGAAGTGTCGTAGATGCGGAAATGCTGGCCATTGATGAAATTAATGCGGCGGGGGGCGTTCTCGGTAAGAAAATTGAGCCAATTAAAGAGGATGGAGCGTCTGATTGGCCAACCTTTGCGGAAAAAGCCACGAAGTTAATTGACCAGGATCAAGTCGCTACGATTTTTGGCTGTTGGACTTCCGCCAGTCGGAAAGCCGTATTACCGGTTTTTGAGTCGAAAAAGCATATGCTTTGGTATCCGGTGCAATACGAAGGGCAGGAATGCTCCCAAAATATTTTCTATACGGGGGCGGCTCCTAACCAACAAATTGAACCGGCCGTTGATTGGTTATTAAAAAATAAAGGGAAAGAGTTTTTCCTAGTCGGCTCTGACTATGTTTTCCCCCGGACAGCTAACACGATTATTAAAGAGCAGTTAAAGGCGAAGGGGGGTAAGACGGTGGGGGAAGATTATTTACCCCTCGGCAATACGGAAGTTACACCCATTATCACCAAGATTAAAAAGGCATTACCCAACGGTGGGGTCATTTTTAATACCCTGAATGGGGACAGTAACGTTGCCTTCTTTAAACAGATTCAGTCCGCCGGTTTAACCCCCGATAAATATCCGGTGCTGTCGGTGAGTATTGCGGAAGAAGAAGTGCAACAAATCGGTAAGGAGTATTTGCTCGGTCAGTATGCGGCCTGGAATTATTTCCAAACGGTAGATACCCCCGCTAACAAAAAGTTTGTGGAGGCCTTTCGGACTCAGTTCGGTGCAGACCGAGTGGTCAATGATCCCATGGAAGCGGCCTATATTGCCGTTTATCTCTGGAAGCAAGCAGTCGAAAAAGCCGGTGTGGCTGATGATTTAGAAAAGGTAAGAGCGGCGGCGATCGGTCAGGAAATGGATGCGCCGGAAGGGCCGGTGAAAATGTATCCCAATCACCATATTTCTAAAACGGTCAGGATTGGGGAAGTCAATAAAGACGGTTTGTTTGACATTGTTTGGGAGTCCGATGGCCCCGTTGCCCCAATTCCCTGGAACCAATTTGTCCCAGAAACCAAAGGTTATACCTGCGATTGGACTCGTACCGATATTAAGGCTCCTGAGACTCCGGGGAAATTCAAAGAGACGGCGGCGGCGGCTCCTAAAAAGTAGTTTTTGGAGTTGTTTTAAGCTGTTCATTATCTAAACTGCATACAGGCAAGGGGCTTAAGCCCCTTGTTAAAAGATTTTCAGAAAAATCACTATGCAATTTAAAGTCGTAATAGCTTAACTTTATTGGGTCTTCGCCAAGTGGAGAAGCCAAACCCCTACATTTTTAACCTAGGTTAATGCCTCATTTTTTACTGATAGGATAAGGTTCTGTGTCTGCATTATTAGAAGGTTTATTTAATGGGTTAAGTATTGGCTCGGTGCTATTAATTGCGGCCCTGGGGTTAGCCATTGTTTTTGGCTTGATGGGAGTCATTAATTTAGCCCATGGGGAATTAATGATGTTAGGAGCCTATACCACCTACGTCGTACAGAATGCCTTTAAGCCTTTTGGAGAAACGATTTTTAATTTTTATATTTTGGCGGCTTTACCGATCGCCTTTGTTGTGGTGGGATGCGTGGGGTTGCTGTTAGAAAGGAGTGTGATTCGTTATCTGTATGGACGACCGTTGGAAACCTTGTTGGCCACCTGGGGAGTGAGTCTCATTTTGCAACAGTTTGTCCGGAGTGTGAACGGGGTGTTAGTGATTGGGCTAGTCGTTTTTTGTGGTTTATTCTTTGGCGGTTTATGGTTTTTGGCTAAACGCACGGATTGGGAACGCATTAAAGGGAAAGCGAGGGTGATTTTCTTTGGCTTATCGGCGGCGATCGCGGTCTTAATCGGCTTTTTAGTAACCCAAACCAAACAGATGGGGTTAACTCGTCCCTGGTTTAGTGCGAGAAATGTGGATGTGACGGCTCCCACTTGGTTACGGGGAGGCTTACCGGTCGCAGGATTTCAGTTACCCTATACCCGGATTTTTATTATTATTTTGACCTTGCTGTGTTTGGGCGGTATCATTCTCTTTTTCTATCGTTCTTCCTGGGGTTTACGCATTCGTTCTGTGACCCAAAATCGGACAATGAGTGCTTGTTTGGGGATTCCGACGGCCCAGGTGGATGCCCTTACCTTTGCCATTGGTTCCGGCTTGGCGGGGATTGCCGGTTGTGCCATTAGTTTTCTGGGATCTGTAGGCCCGAATACGGGACAAAATTACATTGTGGATACCTTTATGGTGGTGGTGGTTGGCGGGGTCGGAAATTTACTCGGAACGGTGATTGCTGCCATGGTGATCGGTGTGTTGAATTACCTGATTGGGAGTGGCACGTTTGCGTTGCTTTTACCGGCCGATGGCTTTTTTCAACCCCTGATTGAGGTCTTTAACTTTTTTGCAACGACCAGTATGGCTAAAGTGATGATTTTTATCCTGATTATTGCCTTTTTACAAGTCAAACCCGCCGGGATTTTTGCGCCGAAGGGCCGCACGGCTGAACTTTAAAGAGCGGAACTTGACATAAAAGTTAAGACTTTTGCCTGATTTTGATTGATTTTAATTAATTTTTTCTCTCTCTCTAAGCCTAGACCTTAACACTTAATTTTCTATGACATCTGCCCCTCCGATACAAGTCTCTCACGCCCAACAGAAAAAACGTAAATTGTTGGTAGAAGCTGTGATTATTGGCGGAATTTTATTAGTTTTTTGTGTTATTTTGCCCCTGGTGTTACCGCCCTTTCGTTTACGGCTATTGGGACGTTTTATTTCCCTGACCATTGTGGCCCTGGGCTTGGATTTAATTTGGGGTTATACGGGCTTATTGAGTTTGGGCCATGGTATTTTCTTTGCCCTGGGGGGTTACGGATTGGCCATGTATCTGAACTTGCAACTTCCCCCCGGCCAGTTACCGGAATTTTTCTCCCTCTATGGTGTCAGTGAATTACCGTTATTTTGGCAGCCATTTTACTCTTTACCCTTTACGGTATTAGCCATCTTAATTGTTCCGAGTATTATTGCGGGCTTGTTGGGATATTTGATTTTTCGGAACCGGATTAAAGGGGTTTATTTTTCGATTTTAACCCAGGCGGCTTTGCTGGTTTTCTATAATTTTTTCAACGGTCAACAGAAATTAATTAATGGCACGAATGGTCTGAAAACCGATACCCAAACGCTTTTTGGTTTATTGGTCAGTGATAACCGCGTGCAATGGGCTTTTTACGAGTTAACGTTAATCGCTTTACTGGGGGTTTATCTCCTCTGCCGTTGGTTAACCAGTGGGCGTTTTGGACGTTTATTAGTGGCGATTCGAGATGATGAAAACCGGGTGCGTTTTACGGGTTATGATCCAACGGGTTTTAAAGTCTTGGTCTTTGCTATTTCCGGGGCGATCGCCGGGATTTCCGGGGGACTTTATACGGTGCAAACGGGGATTATTACCCCCAGTATTATGGAAGTGGCCTTTTCCATTGAGATGGTGATTTGGGTTGCGGTGGGAGGCCGGGCCACTTTAATCGGGGCAATTATGGGGACGTTATTAGTGCGACTGGCCCAAAGTTCTTTGAGTGAGCAATTTCCCGAGGTATGGGTCTTTTTCCAAGGGGCTTTATTCCTGATTGTCGTGACCGTTTTACCCAGTGGCATGGTTGGTTGGTTCCAGGAATCGGGCTGGCAACAGGTGCGATCGCTGTTGGGCTTTAAACTGCCGGTGGCAACCTATCCCAGCTTAGAACTGAGTCCGGAAGTGCAACAGGAGCGGGAACAGTTAGAATCACCGTCCCAATCGGAATAGCCCTAGGCATCGGGAAAAGATTACAATGAATCCTAACGTTTGGGTTATTTCGAGGATTCAACCATGCTTAAATCTCCCTGGGTTTCTTCTGTGATGGGGACAACCTTGGCGATCGCCCTGAGTACTCCCGCCTTACCCGTCTTGGCTCAAGAAAAACTTTTGCGGACACTGACGGTCACAGGTGAAGGAGTAGAAATGCTTGCTACTAGCTTGACCCAGGTAGAATTAGGGGTAGAAATCACCGCACCCACCGCCGCCCAGGTACAGCAGACCATTGCCCAGCGCAGTAATGCCGTAATTGACCTGTTAAAATCTAGGGGCGTAGAAAAATTACAAACAACGGGGATTCAACTCAATCCCAACTATGAATATAGCAATAACCAACGCAAATTAAACGGTTATACAGGCACGAATACGGTGAGTTTTCGCCTTCCGACGGAACGGGTGGGAACCCTTTTAGATGATGCGGTCAAAGCCGGGGCAACCCGTATTAATGGGGTTAGTTTTACGGCTACCGATGAGGCGATCGCGGCGGCCCAAAAATTAGCGTTAAAAAAAGCAACGGCTGATGCCCAAAGTCAAGCCCAGGTGGTGTTACAAAGTTTGAATCTGAGTCCCAAAGAAATTATCGGGATTCAGATTAATGGAGCCAATCCCCCCATTGCGCCTCGCTACCGGGTTGATGCGATGGTACAAGCGGCGGCGGCCCCGTCTCCCACACCGGTGATTGGTGGAGAACAGTCGGTACGCGCTTCGGTTACTTTGCAGATTAATTATTAAAATTCAATGGCTTGGACTTGTCTCAATCGGTTTGTGGAAATGCGATCGCCCTGGTTAACGGTTATCGGTGAAAATTGGCGGGATGATCAACAACAACGTCTCGAATATTGGCGGGTTGAAAAGGCTGATTCTCTGATTATTCTTCCCAAACTTGGCGATCGCCTCTTATTGCCTCCCAAAATGTATCGTCCGGGGATCGATCAATATACCCTGGATTTTCCGGGAGGAAGATTACCCCTAGGCAAACATCCGGCAGAGATGATCCCGCAAATTTTACAACGGGAATTACATTTATCCCCCTCAGCGATCGGCTCATTAACTGCATTAAATCCTGATGGCTGGGCAGTTAATAGTTCTTTTTCTAATCAAAAAGTCTATGGGTATCTTGTAGAAATCCTTCAAACTGAGTATCCCCAGACCGATGATTTGGCTCTGAGTTATGCCCTTACTCCCGCCGGATTAGATGCCCTATTAACGGATTTAACCTGTTTACAATGTCGCGCTTTGTTATTGGAGTACCTGTTAAAAGCGGGTCTTTATTTTCCGGGAAGGTCATGGACGTAACTGGATTCGAACCAGTGACCCCATCGATGTCAACGATGTACTCTAACCAACTGAGCTATACGTCCGTGCAGATAATCAATATATCATAGGGAGACCTTTTCGACAAATTTTTGGGCAAGTTCATGGAAATCACGGGTCAAACGCAATTGCTGGGGGTCATCGGTTATCCCATTCGCCATAGTCTTTCCCCCGTCATGCACAATGCGGCTTTAACGGAGTTGGGAGCCAATTATGTGTATGTGCCGTTTCCCATCGCTCCCCAGGATTTAGCCACCGCGATCGCCGCGTT
>JAYKIP010000104.1:0-2962 GCA_035286205.1 Merismopediaceae cyanobacterium | reverse complement strand
CTGCGAATTTGATCCGCAATCAGGCGATCGCCAATGAGATTCACCGGAGAAATAAAGGTCAAAAAACTCGTTAGGGCAATGACAAGCCAATCCATAGGGACGTTTGATTTGATTTAAAGATGAAATGTCAAGGGTATCGACAAGCATTTTGGTGAGATAGAAGATCCAGTAGTGGAGCGTAGACGGGCTCACCATTTAGTCGATATTGTCGATATTATCGTTATTGCCTTGTTCGCAGTCATCTCCGGAGCGGATAGTTGGATAGGGATAGAAACTTATGGACAGGTAAAAGAGGAATGACTCAAGCAAATTCTGGAGTTACCGAATGGAATCCCTTACCACGATACCTTTGCCAGGGTATTTGCTAGATTAGACCCAGAACAGTTGGCAGCAGAATTCCGTAACTGGGCACAGACAATAGCCGGAAAACTATCGGCTCAAGTAATTGCCATAACTCCCGACTGGCCCGTGATCGGGCGATCTCCACTACTTCTAAATCACTACCCCTTGTAGAAAGAGGATTTAGTCTGACTTCTCACTCAATACCTGGAAGCATCGTGAATTTGGCTATCATTACAATCCACTACTCTTCATAGTATTCCGGCATTTTTTCCCGACGGGTTTCGGGAATATTGACACGGGGAGGGTTGTAGGGATTTGCCTCGGCGTCTTCGTCCCACACATCTCCTTCTACGGAATCATCATAGCCATAGTCATAATCTTGAGCCGGTTCAGGGGCCGGGGCAATGACCTCCGCTTCTCCCCAATTGTCCACTTCATAATTATCATATTCTGGTTCAGGGTAACGGAGGGGGGCAACTTCTCGACGGGGGGGAGCAGGACGACTTTCTTGCCAGTCATCTTCATGCCAACGGTCTTCCATCACCGGCTCCGGCTGACGAACCTGCACCGGAGGACGAACGGGAATGCCACTACTTAATTGATTTTCCGGGCGGGCTGTGGGGGGGTAATACATATCTTCTTCCATTTGTTCCCAGGCGGGACGACCAATGCCCAGGCGTTCCAAAATCCCGACACTAAGCTGAGTTAAGCGTTCTTCCGCCCCTTCAAACACAATTAAACGATTGGGTCCACTGCTGACCACTTCGTCGATGGAAAGCTCGTAGGTGCTGATCAATTGGTCGGGGATTTGGGGCAGGCCGATGGAGGCAATAATAATGGAAGAGACTTTTCCGGTACTGAGGTCAAACTGAAAATCCCTGACTTTACCGAGGGGTTCCCCTGTTTCAGTGACCACTTCACTATTGACCAGGGGAGAGTAAAGATCCACTTCCACCAGTTCAAAGACGTCTTCATTTTCGACGAGAACCACGTCCCCGCTTTGGACAATGCTATTGAGGTAAAAGTATTGAGGCATCCCCGTCAAGGATAGGATGTTGTCCCGTAGGCCTAGGGCGACAATTTCCCGTTGATCAACATCGACCAAGACTTCTTTGACGACGCCGAGTTTTTTGCCACTGTTGCGGGTGATAACTTGCGTGTTAATGAATTCGTTTCTGAGACGGATATTATCGATGGTCATTGTGTTTTGGCGATCGCCGCGGTCGCGGATGGTCAACGGAATTGGATTAAAAGAATACAGGGTATGGGGAAAACGTAGGGAGTTTAGGATTCAGTGTCAAAAAAACTTCCGACGACTGTAGCCAGTTTACCCTCCTCAATGTAAATCATTGTAGCGAATCCCTTGATTTTCTTGAGTAAAGTCGCTAGCAAAATCCGCCTAGACACCACGATTTAATGACTGTGAAATGCCCCTGATTCTGGGAAAAACGGTGCGGTGATGGTTTCCACTGTGACATTAAGGGTCGCCAGCAGATCTTCTAAAACAGGATCGGTGGCTAGGCGAAGGTAATCCCGCTGCACTTCGAGGGATACATGGCGATTGCCTAGGTGATAGGCCGCTTTTAACAGGGCTAAGGGGTCATCACTACTGACTTGTAATAAAGCTTCTGGGGCAGCAAGGATTTGTAAAATTTCCCCTGAATCGGCTTGTAAATAGTCGTCAGCGTTGAGGATGGTGCCCCTGGGTAATTGAAAAAAGAGGGGGGGAAATCCTGCTTTGTCAAAACGGTAACGGCTACGGCGGCGTTCCTCCGCGGTTAGGGGCAGTTGCCACTGGGGCAGGTCTGGGCAAGGGTCAAGACGGTGCTGGAAAATCAACATGATGCTGGATTATTGGCGCAGATTCATAATGGCCCGTTGGATCTGAGCCTTCAGATTGGCGTCTTTGCGGGCGGCGGCGGTGATGCGGTTGAATTCGTCGGCGGTTAGGCCACTGTCCTGGGCAATTTGTTTAGATTGATTGCAAAAATTAACGGCGATCGCCTGGGCATTGCGGGGTAACTTTTTAATGCTGTCTCGATTGGTGCAGGTCAGTTGGGGGGGAACCCGGCCAATGAGGGTTTGAATTTCTTGGAAGGCCTGTTTGCGCTCCACCTCGATCGCCAATACCGCTTTCGCGTAGCGGTTGATTTTATCGCTGCCCAGGTCTTGGGATCGGGCAGATTGGCGGAGCATAACGGCAGCGGGTTGCCAACTCACCTCTGGTATCACCCCTCCGAACATTCCGAAGAGTGCGAGGGTATTCGCAATTAAAAATCGACTTAGAACACTGTTTAAGTCGTTTAACGGCCGTGAGCTAATAACCATGCGCCTAGTCGCTTGCGGGTAAATTTAGGATTGTATAATCCTAGGTGTTTGAATTACTTTGCAGGGGATAAGTTCCGTCACGACTGTTACGCTGGGGGAGCGGTAAATTTAAAACCGGGTAGATTCAGGGAAATTTTATGGTTCAAGAGTCGCTGAAAGTTCCTCGTGACAGTCAGTTTAGCCATGTTAGCGTGCTCCTTGAAGAAATGGTTGCCAACTTGGCAGTGGTTCCGGGGGGAGGGTATTTGGATGCTACGGTGGGGGGCGGTGGCCATAGCGCCGGGTTACTCCA
>JAYKIP010000103.1:0-4300 GCA_035286205.1 Merismopediaceae cyanobacterium | reverse complement strand
TCCCCAAAGAGTTTTTCAGGAAGTCGAGAGGGTGTTGGCTCCCCAGGGATATTTCTATTTGGCAGATTTTAGTCCCCTAACGGAGCAAGTTCGTGTTCCCTTTTCGCCGGGGGGGATTCGCTTCTATACCCCTAACCAGCGTGAATTGTTTGCCGAACAAGCGGGATTACGCACCATAGCCCATCGGTATCTCATTGCCTCGGTGGTGGGGAGTATTTTCCAAAAACCGTAATGTACTAATCAAGATTCACGGTCAAGCGGCGATCGCGGTTAAGGGATTTGGTAGGATGGGGAGTGATAGCCCAGAGGTTTACGATCCCCCTATGTCCGCCGATCATCCTTCAAAAACGGAACTTATCGCTCAACTGCAAACCACTATTGGGCAACTGGAAACCGTCCTCCAACAACTCCAACACCAAACGGGCGATCGCTGGGAAAGCACCTTGGCCGAACCGATTACAGCGTTGCAAACCCTCGGTCATCAACTCACCCAACAAATTCAGGAAACGCCTCCCAGTCCTGCTCCGGAACCAGTGCTAGAAGAAGAGTTCCTCGATGAAGTTCTTGATGGCAGTGAAGAACCCCTAGGCCCCGTGACTGACCGCGTTTTACCCAGTTTTAACCGTTGGCAGACGTGGTGGGATAGTGTTTTGAGGATGGTGCGTCGTGGGTTGCCCAAGTCCCTGAATGCTCAATTATCAGATTGGGGGTTAACCAGTGCGATCGCCGCCTTGGTGGTGGGGATACTGTTAACTTCTGCGTGGTGGGTATCTTCCCAACCGGCATCAGTCGTCCCAGAGGTCGCAGAAACGCCCGACAGCGAAACCGTGATTGCCGAACAACCGCCTGTTCCTGATTGGCAACCGATTCCAGCCCCCGATAGCCTAGAGGCCCCGGCATTACCAGAACCCATTGAGTTGGCTCCTCCCGCCGAACCCCCTTTAACGCCCGAACAAGGTTTATTAGCGGCCATTCAACAGGAAATTAAAGACTTAACGCGGCAATATCCCGATGGATTAATCTTGGCGATCGCCCCGGATTTTGACCATAACCGTTTAACCCTCACTGTTGCTGATAGTTGGCAAACCCTCAGCCCCAAACGCCAGGAAACCCTCGCCAATAGTCTGTGGAAACGGGCACGAAAATTAACCTTTCAAAAATTAGGATTGAAGGATCAACAGGGCAATTTTTTGGCTCGTAGCCCGGTCGTGGGGGAAAATATGATTTTATTGGCTCCTCGCAACCAAAATCCCGATTCACCAACCTGAGCATGAATTTACCTAATACGATTACGGTTTCTCGTCTGCTGGTGTTACCGATTCTGTTTGTGTTGTTGGCCGATCCGACCGATAACCGGCGCTGGTGGGCAACGGGTCTTTTTTGTCTGGCGGCCTTAACGGATTGGTTAGATGGCTATTTGGCCCGCAAACTCGATCAAGTTACAGATCTGGGCAAATTTCTTGATCCTCTAGTAGATAAATTTTTGGTGTTGGGGCCGTTACTCCTACTCATTCAATGGCAACGGTTACCCGCCTGGGCCGTCTTTCTGATCCTCGGTCGGGAATTGGCGATCGCCGGTTGGCGCATTAATCCCCAATTAGCCGGACAAACCACCATCGTCGGGGCCAATCTCTGGGGCAAACTGAAAACCGTCACCCAAATTATCGCCATTGCCCTTTTGTTAGCTCCTTTACCCGATCCCGGCGAGGCGATCGGTCTTCTGATGTTTTGGCTTGCCGTTGTCCTCACCCTGATTTCCGGCGGTTTCTACCTTTGGCCCCTGATGCCAGGGAAACCCTCAGCCGTCTCATAAAATTAAGTTCTTACGGGTATAGTTCAATATCTTAAATTTTGCTTAAACTTTTCCCCTACTGCTAGGCATTTTGCCCAGGACGAACGACAATAGAATTAGGGACACTTTATATTTAAAGCCCCTAGCCAGAAGTGATGCAAAGAGGAGTGATGACTATGTTAAACACCTTACCCCGTTATACCCTTAACGACATTAAAGAGGAGGCAAAAGAACTCGTCTATCAAGGTCGTCTGAGCCGTCAACAATGTCTCTATACCCTCTGTGGTTTTTTACCTTCGGGCAGTTGGGCCGATGTCGAGGCGGAATTAGAGAAAAATGATTTTTTATTGCGAGATCATTTAATTGATTTACTGCATGAAACGACCTGGGATTCCGATTAAGCAAGCGTTAGATAACCCAATAAAATCAAAAAAAAGCGTTATTTTTGGTGTAAAAGAACTTTAGACTTGTCAAAATCCATCGTTTCTCGTTTAGTATTTCAAAGTTTCGTTAGTAATGAGTGTGAGTAGGCAATTAATGGGTGAGAGGATCAGGATATTTTTGAAGAAATTAAAACTTTTAATCGGAGGATCAACCTATGATTACGACCCTAGAACAAGAACAATTCTATGTCATTGATTATTTTCTTAATGGCCGGTTTTTGACTTCCACGGCGGCTAAACATGAAAATGCGTTGGCCGTTGACGATGATGTGCAAGTGATGTCCCCCCAAACCGGGCAAGCTGTCACTGCCAAAATCGTAGAAATTGACGCGGTGAGTGAGGATGAATATCGGGTTTTGTTGATGGCTTAATCCGCCGGGTAATACCATTTTTCAAGACCTCTAGCATGACCAAGAGGTGTCCCAACGTCTTACAGTGAGGGAGTTAGGGCTGTTGGGTTCTTGGAGTTTGGTATAATTTCTTAAATTTTGAGTTCAATGTCCCGCCGGTTGAAGGGTAAATCCTGATTAATAGCTTCAATTTCGGCCTGTTCCATTTGATTAATTTCGTCAATGTAGTAGAGCAGGATTTGCATCATTTTTTGGGAATAAAAGCGATGGAGGCTATAGTTAGGCGTAGCAGGAAAACCCCGGCGGCGTTTGTGTTGTCCTCCGGCTCCCGGATCAAATTGTGTAATACCCTGTTCAATGGCCCAGGCGATCGGTTGATAATAACAGGCTTCAAAGTGTAGGCAATCATAATCCTGTAAACTACCCCAATAACGACCATAAAGATTTTCGCCCTTGCGTAAACAAAAGGATAAACCGACGGGATGTTGTGTCTCGTTTTCTGCGTAAGCCGTCACTAACACCACGCGATCGCGGTAATCGGGATAAAGTTGTTCAAAAAATTGACGAGTGAGATATTTACTGCCCCAATAAAACTTATCACAAGTACTACTATAAAACCGGTAGATGGAGGGATATAAATGATGGGCAATTTCTTCCCCGGCCAACACTTTTAGGGTTAAACCCGCTTGTTCGACCGCTTTCCGTTCCCGTTTAATATTCCGCCGTTGATTGGCATTAAATAACCCCAAATAATCTTCAAATTGTTGAAACCCTGGATTATTCCAAATATAACTATGGTGCATCCAGGTGGAAAAACCTAGATTATTCATTAAGGTTTTCCAATTCGGATCAACAAACAGGAAATGACAACCCGATAACTTTTGGCGATCGCAGAAGTGATCAATACTGGCCACCATTAACATCGTGATTTCCACCTCATCTCTGTCCGGAGCAATCAAAAAACGATACCCTTCCGCCGGGGTAAAAGGAGTCATGCCCAACAGTTTCGGATAATAACGGACTCCCAAACGATGAGCGAGATCGGCCCATTGATGATCAAAAACAAATTCCCCGTAACTATGGCCTTTGATATACAGAGCGGCGGCTCCCACTAATTGCCGTTCCTGCCAAACCGTTAAATGACAAGGTTGCCAACCGGTGTTGGGTGTTGCACTTCCCGATGTTTCCAAATTGTGGAGCCATTCCCATTCTAAAAACGGGGTTTGGAGCGGTAGGGCCAAGGCATCCCAGGCGGTTTTGGGAATTTCGGCTATCTTGCTATGCCAACTCACGGTGTAGGGAGAGGCGGGGGATTTCACCATGGACAAAATTAGGTTTTTTAGAGGCTATCCTAACACGCTTTCTCGGCAAAGGTAATGTAAAAACACCTCTTGGTCAACGGTTTTCACGGCATTGAGGTGTAGGGTTTTGGCCCCGCTTAAGGGTAAGCCTTGACCGGCCATTAAACTAGGGGCATTTTCTCCCCCCACTAAAAAGGGACAAATGGTTAACCACAATTCATCGAGGAAATGATTTTCCACAAAGGTACTGACCAGATTGCCCCCTCCCAAGACCGTTAATTTTTCAATGCCCAGTTGTTTTAATTGCTTTAGGGCTAATGCCCAGGGAATTTGGGAATGGGGCTTGGGTAATATTTGGGGTCGTGAGGGTTCCTGACAGAGCAAAATTTTCTCGAAAGTCCCCGGAAAGTCCGT
>JAYKIP010000102.1:0-2739 GCA_035286205.1 Merismopediaceae cyanobacterium | reverse complement strand
ATTTTTACCGATAATAATAATCACCCAGGGGCGATCGCCCGCTTTTACCGTAATTTAGACCTCCCCACCCATTATCAATTTTGGATTTGTGAAGATTTGGGCGGCCCCAACGAACAGGTTTTTAGCTGTTTACCCGAAGATATTGATACCAAAACCGATCAGGATTTTTCCAGTTTAAATCTTGTGATTCTGGTGCGTCAGGATAGCCTAGATCAAGATTTATTGGATTTAACCCAGTTACCCCTATTAGGAATTAATGATGCTCAATTTTTCAGTTTTGAAGACCGGCCCGGATTGATTACCAAACGAGAAGTGCGAGTCCAAGCCCTAGCGGAATTAGCCCTCCAACCCGGTCAAGTCATTTGGGATATTGGTGCCGGCACGGGATCAGTAGGCATTGAAATCGCCCGACTTTGCCCGACTTCTCAAATCTATGCTATCGAAAAATCCTCCATGGGGATGGTCTTAATTGAGCGAAATTGTCAACGTTTTCAGACCTTTAATGTTTATCCCATTTATGGTAATGCCCCTGAAATTTTAGATAACTTACCGGCTCCTGACCGCATTTTTATTGGGGGGAGTGGGGGCAATTTACTGGAAATTTTAAGTTTCTGTCAAGAAAAATTAAATCCCCAGGGACGGATAGTGATCGCTCTAGCTACCTTAGAAAATCTGGCTTCCTGTTTAACCTGGTTCAAAAAACATCAATGGGACTGTTCCTTACAACATCTTCAAATATCCCGTTCCGTTCCCTTTGCCAATTTAACCCGTTTAAATCCGATCAATCCCGTTAATTTGATTACCGCTTTTCCCCTGTTATTCTCCCCGGAATCCCCCATCTCGACCAAAACTCCGAAGAAATCCGCCAAACCTAATCTGCCTGACAGTATTGATTCATTTGATTAATCACTGTTTGTTCTTTTTGACCGGTTTCTTTCACCTGAGCCTGGGCCATTTTTGCCGTCGTAATATCTTTGGTTTGAATGGCACTAACAATATTGCGAGTGGCCTCAGCATTACTTTGATAAATAGCCGCTAGGGCCTGTTGATAGGTTTGCAGTTGTGGGTCATTAAAGGACATTCCTTGAATTTTTTTAGCCGTATCTTCAAAGGTTTGAGCAAAGGCTAGAATTTTTTGGGGATCAACATTTTGACGATTTTCTTGAGCCGCTTTGGCAAGGTTTTGGGTTTCGGTAATTAATTTTTGGCATTGGGCTGTTTTACTGGGCGCACAACCTAGGAGATTCAAGCTAATTAAACCGCATAGGCTAACGGTTAACCCAGAAGAAAAAAACGATTGAGGGTAAGGTCGAAACATAATCCCAAAAATCCAAACCAATTGACAATGATGCTAAAATTAAAGCGAAGATTGGTGCTAAAATCGGCTCCCATCAAGCAGTGAGATTCTAGCATCTTTGACTGTAACATTGTCAAAAACTTTGATGGTCTGATTTCAGGGTTGATTATCCCTGGGGCTTCTCTTATGATCCCTTCTCCTCAACAAATAATCGTGATTGGTGGCGGTGCGGCGGGTTTTTTTGCGGCGATTAATGGGGCGATCGCCTTTCCCCAGGCACAATTTACGATTTTAGAGGCCGGGCGAGACTTTTTAACGAAGGTCAGGATTTCCGGCGGCGGGCGTTGCAATGTGACTCACCACTGTTTTGATCCGGCTCAATTAGTACAGTCCTATCCGAGAGGGGGCAAAGCCTTACGGGGAGCCTTTAGTCGCTTTCAACCGAGGGATACGATCGCCTGGTTTGCCGACCGTCAAGTAAGCTTAAAAACCGAAGCCGATGGTCGAATGTTCCCGGTGAGTGACGATTCCCAAACGATTATTGATTGTTTTTTGGATACTGCCCAAGCCTACGGTGTCCAATTACGCGCCCGGTGTCCCGTCAGTGAGGTACAAAAATCCGACTCTGGTTTTCAAGTCTTCCTCAAAAATGGCCAAATCTTAACCGGCGATCGCCTTTTGTTGGCTACGGGTAGTCATCCGACCGGGTATCAAATTGCCACCCATTTAGGACATCACATCGAGCCACCGGTTCCCTCTTTATTTACTTTTAATCTTCGAGATCCGCGCTTGGCGGGTTTAGCCGGAATTAGTTTAGAAACCGTGCAACTGAGCCTAGGTCAGGGCAAAAATCGTCGGCAACAAGAGGGGCCGCTCCTCATTACCCATTGGGGATTAAGTGGGCCGAGTGTTTTAAAATTATCGGCTTGGGCCGCCAGGGAATTACACGCTCAACGTTATCAAATGCCCTTACAAATTAATTGGTTACCGTCTGAAACCGTCGAGAGTTGTCATCAACTATTACAAACAACCAAACAAACCCAGGGGCGTAAATCCATCTTTAATTTTTGTCCTGTTAATCTTCCTAAACGACTCTGGCAAAGTTTCTTACTGTATCTGAATATTCACCGGGAATCTCATTGGGCAGATCTGAATAAAACCCATCTGCAACGTTTAAGCCAAGAGCTTACCCAGGGACACTATCAAATTCAAGGAAAAGGCGTTTTTAAAGAGGAATTTGTGACCTGCGGCGGTGTCAAGTTAGATGAAGTGAATTTTAAAACTATGGAAAGCAAACTTTGTCCGGGTCTTTATTTTGCCGGAGAAATTTTAGATATAGATGGCATTACGGGAGGGTTTAATTTTCAAAGTGCCTGGACAACGGGTTGGTTGGCTAGTCAGGCGATCGCCTTGTCAATCACATTTTTTAAAAACTCCGTAGG
>JAYKIP010000101.1:0-2921 GCA_035286205.1 Merismopediaceae cyanobacterium | reverse complement strand
AACGGCACTGATGGAACCATAGGTGGCGGCGATCGCCCCGGCATTATAATTATCTAACTTCAGGCGCAAAATAAAGAAAGAATACACCGGCACCAGAGAAGCCATGACCATGGCCGCCAATAAAGTGGTAAGAATCTGAGGATTGATCCCACTTTCGACTAATTCGTGACCTCCCTTAAAACCGATCGCCACCAAAAGATAAAGCGAAAACAGCTTGGGAAGAGGATTCGGAATTTCTAAATCAGACTGAACAAAGACCGCAAATAGTCCCAGAAAAAAGAATAATACCGGGGGATTTAAGAGATTCGATAAAATTAAACTACTGTTCATTGTTGATAGAGGATAATAGATGGTAGGGGCTTAGTCTCTCAGTCCGAACGATGGATGCCGAAACCAAACCCCTGCTCAATCTTGAAGAAATTAAACTTTTAGAATTAAACTTTTAGAATTAAACCACGTCTATTTTGGGAACTGTAGTTTTTTGAGATACTCTCCAGGGACAAGTCCCCCTTTTGAAGGGGGATTTAGGGGAATCGCCCTAGTAGATCCAAAATTTATAGGTTTCGCGTTAGACGGGGTTTAAACTTTTAATTGTTGAGTAATGCGGGTCATTGCCTCTTCCACATTGGCTCGACTGTTGAAGGCCGAAATGCGAAAATACCCTTCTCCGGCGGCTCCAAAACCGGAACCCGGTGTTCCCACCACATTCACCGTTTGCAAGAGTTTATCGAAAAAGTCCCAACTGGATAATCCCTGGGGTGTTTTGACCCAAACGTAGGGAGCATTAATGCCGCCATAGACTTTTAAACCGGCTTCGGTCAGGCGATCGCGGATAATTTGGGCATTTTCCAGATAGAAACTGACTAAGGCTTTAACCTCGGTTTGACCCTGTTCGGAATAAACCGCTTCGGCTCCCCGTTGGACAATGTAGGAAACGCCATTAAATTTGGTGGATTGACGACGATTCCACAGTTGCCATAATTCCACGTCCGAACCATCGGCGGCTTTCGCTTTTAAGGTTTTGGGTACTACGGTTAACGCACAACGGGTTCCCGTAAATCCCGCATTTTTGGAGAAGGAACGAAACTCGATCGCACAGTCCCGCGCCCCGTCAATTTCATAAATAGAATGGGGTAAATTGGGGTCAGTAATAAAGGCTTCGTAGGCCGCATCAAAAAAGATAAGGGAGCCATTAGCTTTGGCATAATTCACCCAGGCTTGGAGGTGTTCTTTGGTGGCTGTGGCCCCGGTGGGATTATTGGGAAAACACAGATAAATTAAATCCACTTTTTGATCGGGAATTTGGGCCGTAAAGTTATTTTCGGCGGTAATCGGTAAATAAACTAAGCCGCCATATTCGCCTTTTTCGTTGGCTTTTCCCGTATGACCAGCCATCACATTGGTATCCACATAAACGGGATACACCGGGTCAGTTACGGCAATCACATTATCTTTGCCAAAAATGTCCAGAATATTGCCGGTATCACATTTAGAACCATCGGAAATAAAGATTTCAGAGGCATCAATTTCACACCCCCGCGCTTGAAAATCCTGTTGGGCAATTTTAGCCCGTAACCATTCATAGCCCTGTTCCGGCCCGTATCCTTTAAACGTTCCGCGATCGCCCATATCGTGAACGGCGGTAATCATGGCTTCTCGACAGGCGACCGGTAAGGGTTCGGTAACATCACCAATGCCTAAACGAATAATTTTTGCGTCAGGGTGGGCTTGGGCAAAGGCGTTGACTCGTCGAGCAATTTCAGGAAATAGATACCCGGCTTTTAATTTAAGGTAGTTATCGTTAATTTTGACCATGGTTCTCGCATCGGACTACTTAAGGAATCATAAACCAACGCGGTGACGCGATCGCTGTCCTGGGGGCTAATCCATAGGGCGGGATAAAAAGCCTGTTGCCATCGGGGATGGGTTACAACTTTGCACCCTTGGGTCGTCCGTTGCCAGGGAAAACCGAGGCGATCGTGAAAAAGATAAACCAGATCAAAAATCCCGGACTGGGGCGGAGCCTGCACGGCTAAACCGGTCTTGGGGCAAATGGCCTCCAAAAGGATTCCCTGGGACTGGGCGATCGGGTGAAGTCTCTGGGCGCAGTGGTGAAACGCTTGCCATAACCGGTCTTTTTCCCGTTGAACGGTCTCATTCACAAAAGATAAATTTTCCTGGGCGCGGAAACACACCAGCAGTAAGGTTTGCGGTGGTTTTGACCAATGGGGTAGTAATTTTGGCCAGTTTTGCTGAATGAAAAGGGAGGGAGCGGTACCGTAAATTTCCCCCATCAGCCAATGATTAGACTCTTTAGACTCGATCATTAAGACATCTCATTGTATTTTTTATTGAAGCGTTTCTTGGCCTCTTCATAGACCTCTAGGGTAATCGGATAAAGGTTATTTTCTTTGGCGTAACCTTCAATTTTTTTACGGGCAAAAGGACGCACAAAAAAGGGAATATCCTTCAGTTTAGCTTCGGCTTCCGGTGTCCAATTTAAATCACTCATGGGCTAGTTTGAGTTGTGAGTAGGGATCAAGACCCTTGACGACCATTTATCGCCGGGGGTTTCTCAATTTAAACATAATGAATTAGGTTTGCTCAAGGCTCTGTTAACAAAGTCTGATGCTTGCCGGAGGAAGGAACCTGAATCCTACTCCAATTAAGCCAATTTCCCAAAAAGGATGTTATAGGAATATCATCCCAAAAGATATGAGCAAATTCCCTAAAGTTATTCGGCTTATTTCAGGAAGTTTTGGCATTAAAAAATAATTGTAAAGCGGTAAAGACTGGACAGGGGGTTTTCTCCTCTAGTTTCGGATTGGTTTGGGGATGATAGGTACTCCAGGAAAATGGCACTAGACGTTCAGCACTTAACCACAGTAATCGTTTTGCACGGGTCATGGCGACATACAAAA
>JAYKIP010000100.1:0-8140 GCA_035286205.1 Merismopediaceae cyanobacterium | reverse complement strand
ACAGCGATCCCTATCGCTAAAAAAGGCACACTTTGAAATGCTTGGGCTAATTGAATTAACCCCTGGGTCGGGAAAGATAAGACCCAGGCGATCGCACTCCCCACAACGGGAATGATTAACGCGGCGATCGCACTGATCATACCGCCAAAACTGATGATTTCCACCAAAGGACTGGCTAAAATATTTAAGGGAATAGAGACCCAAACAAACTGACTAAACTGACTTAACAATAGAGGTAATGTCCAGAGAGTTGCGGCGAGGGGAACGGCTAATAAATCGGCAATTTTCGGCGGTAAAAAGGTTAACCGACCGGCAAAATAGGGGGATGTGACAATAATTCCGAAGGTCGCTAAAAAACTTAATTGAAATCCTAAATCACCAATCCAAAGAGGATTAATGATTAATAACAGGGTGGCCGCCACTAATAAGGCTCCCAAGGGTTTAACACGCCGTTCTAAGTAGTCCCCCAATAAAATGCCGAACCACATGAGGCCCGCCCTGGCCACCGAAGCCTGAAACCCGGTTAATCCGAGATACAAACCCAACACGCTTAAGCCCAAGGCAAAGCGAATTTTACGCGGTAATGGTTTGGTTACGCCTAACGTACTACCGACTAACAAAGAGACTTGGAAACCCGATGCCGCTAAGAGGTGGGATAATCCTACTTGGCCAAATAATTCCCGCAGGGGGTAGGGCAAGTTAACGGCTTTTTGTCCCAAGACCATGGAACTGATTAACAAGCCTTCGGGACTATAACCGTCCGTCGTTTTCGGCAACCAGGCACTTTGAGCTTGGACAATGCGTTGTCGGAGGAGAGCCAACGGACAGAAACCTTGACCCAACATTTCCACGCTTTCCCCCCGGAAACCGGCAAAAACCCCCTGACTCGCTAAATAATCCCGAAAATTCCAGCCTCCCACCCCAGAACCCGATCGCGGCCGGTAGAGTTGGCCAGTAACCCGAATTTGGCGGCAGATCGTCAGATTTTTTCCCACATTTCCCGGTAAGGTTAAATACACCCGGCCCGTCACCGGTCGAAAGCGGGGGTCTTGATCGGGTTTGACTAACTCCGTTCGGAACCAAAATTGGAGATTACCCTTGGCCGTACTTTTGCCTTCACTGATTAACTCCCCAGTGGCGATCGCCGGTAAAGCATAATCCTGGGTCTGGAGTAAACGGCTGACATCCTGGGGACTGGGTTGGGGTTGTCGCCCTTGGTAGTATCCCCCGGCCAGGAGAACGATTAAGCCTAGGACTAACCAAAACCCGCCTTTTGGCCCCCGTCGCCAATACCGGGGCAAGAATCCCGCCGTCAATCCACTCATTAACCCAACAACGAGAATCAAAATTAACCATTGCCAGGGTTGCCCGTCCCAACCCAGACAACTGGCGACTAGGAGACTACTGATCCACACCAGACAGATGAGGTTGCCCTTGGCGATCATAGGAATAGAGGGAGAGGGTCAAGCTAGGACAGGGGCATATTCGCCAAACCGGTTTGTTGACAGGATTGACACAGCCCAAAAAATTCTAACGTATGGTAAAAAATCTTAAAATCATGACTATTTTCTAACTTTTTTTCTAGGTCGTGGACAGGACATTCAATAAAGGGAATCGAAGCCCCACAATTCACACAGGTTAAATGATGTTGATCAGACTGTACTAAACTATAAAAGGATTCCCCATTGCTGAGGGTACGAGCCTGAATCACCCCTTGCAGTTTTAAACCATCTAAGGCACGATAGACAGTGGCAAGCCCGATCGCCTCCTGGCGTTTGCGTAATTCGAGATAGAGTTCCTGGGCTGAAACCGCACGATTGAGGGCTTTCAGTAAACGGACAATGCGCTCTTGAGAACGGGTACGTTGGGCTTTCATCGTCGGGAATTTTTGTGGGTTAACTTATCCTAATGTCTCAACCTTATCACTGTCGCATCTATGTTACGCTCCGTCCCTCGGTATTGGATCCGGCCGGGACTGCGGTTCAGTCGGGACTGCAACAATTAGGTTATCGGTCAGTGGAGCAGGTCAGAATTGGCAAGTATATTGAGTTAACCTTCCAGGCTCCCGATGAGACGACCGCCAGACAGCATTTAGACCAGATGTGTGATCAACTTTTGGCCAATACGGTGATCGAAAATTATCGGTTTGAGTTAACTCCCCTAAGTTAAAAGTTAGCCAGGGGTTTATTCTGGGAGGCCAAACAAAATTTTTTCCCCTTTAAGCGGCCTTTGCCGTTCCGTCTTTTGCTGAGGATTCTTGAGTTATGAAGTTTGGAGTGGTGGTTTTCCCCGGTTCTAATTGCGATCGCGATGTGGTGACGGTCACAGAAGGGTTATTGGGCCAGCCGACTCGCTTGGTGTGGCATCAGGAAACGGATCTGCGGGATTTGGATGCGGTGGTGATCCCCGGCGGTTTTAGCTATGGAGATTATTTGCGTTGTGGGGCGATCGCCCGCTTTTCCCCGGTGATGGCGGCGGTGGTGGAACACGCTCAACAGGGTAAGCCGGTGTTAGGCATTTGTAACGGGTTTCAGGTGTTAACGGAGGTGGGTCTGTTACCGGGGGCCTTAATTCGCAACCGAGATTTACACTTTATTTGCGATCACGTACCGTTAAAGGTGGAAAATACCCAAACCTGTTGGACAAAAAGTTATCAACCGGAGCAGGTGATCACGTTGCCGATCGCCCATGGAGAAGGTCGTTATTATGCCGATGAGGAGACCTTAAAGACCCTAGAAGACCATCAACAAATTCTCTTTCGTTACTGCGATCGCGAGGGAGAAATTACCGAGGCCGCCAATCCCAATGGTTCCCTGGACAATATTGCCGGTATTATGAACCGTCAGGGGAATGTCTTAGGGATGATGCCCCACCCGGAACGCGCCGCTGATCCCGCCCTACACGCCACAGAGGGCCAAATTTTATTTAAGAGTTTGTTAGAGGCGATCGCTTAAGGTTTCTAAACCTCTTTTGCCCCCCCGGCCCCCAACGTTGGGGGAGAAGAAAGCCGTAGGGTTTTGAGGGGGAAAGTCCCTCAGTCTTGGGGATTTAGGGGGCGGTGATGGACAAGCTGGGAACTTGGCGGCGATTTTCGAGGAGCAATTCCTCAAACTTAGCGGGAGAAACCGGGGGACTCACTAGATACCCTTGGAAATCATCACAACCGTTTTTCTGAATAAAGTTCAATTCGGCTTCTGTTTCGACTCCTTCGGCAATGACCTGTAAATTGAGTTGATGGGCCATCTGAATAATGGCCTTGGCGATCGCCGCATTTTTAGGATTACTATCAATATTACGGATAAAACATTGGTCTATTTTAAGCACATCAAAGGGAAATTGTTGTAAATAACTTAAGGAGGAATAACCCGTCCCAAAATCATCCATAGAAACCTGAATGCCGAGGGTTTTAATGCGCTGTAATTGTTCCAACGAGGCGGCTACATTATCCACTAAAATACTTTCCGTTAATTCCAACTCTAGCCATTTTGATGATAGTTCCAATTCCGTTAATAGAGTCTGTAATTTATCCACTAATTGAGCATCCTGGAATTGTAAAGCCGAGAGATTGACGGCCACCTGAAGAGGAGCCAAGCCCTGACTATGCCAGATTTTGACCTGTTGCCCCACTTCCCAGAGTACCCATTCCCCAATTCCTTGAATTAGCCCAGTTTTTTCAGCGAGGGGAATAAATTTGCCGGGGGGAATAAATCCCTGTTCCGGATGTCGCCAACGGATTAAGGCTTCTGCGCCAATAAAGGCTCCGGTTCTCAGATGAATTTGCGGTTGGTAATAAACCATAAATTCTTTTCGTTCTAGGGCTTGGCGGAGGTCTCGCTCTAGGAGCATGGCTTCCTGGGAAATGGCCGTTAATTGTTCCGCTTGATAGAATTGGGCCTGATTACCGCCCTGGGTTTTGGCCATCTCTTTGGCGGCGATCGCCTTGGTTAATAACTGGTCTAAGGTTTTACCATGGTGGGGATAACAAGTAATACCGAGACTCACTGAAATGGGAATTTCTTGACCTTGTAGGATTAAGGGTTTGGCGAAAGTTTGCAGAACTTGGGGAATCAGGGGATGGGTCAGGTTTTCACACTGATCTTTGGGTAACGTCTGACCAATCAGCACCACAAATTCATTGCCATTTAACCGAATAAAATGATCTTCTGGGCTTAATAATTGCTTAACCTGATCCACCAAATAACGTAGAATATGATTGCCGCCATCGTAGCCTAACACATGATTAATTTGTTGTAGTCTATCTACACTCAACACCAGTAAAAAAATGCAAAAATCTTCCTCTGAAGTATGGATACTGCTTTGCTTGAGGAGGGCATCAAATTGCTCGCGGAGGGCTAATTGATTCGGTAAACCCGTTAAGGAATCATGGGCCATCAAATAATCAATTTTCTCTTGGCTGGCTTGGAGTTCTTCGTAATAACGTTGAGAATGATTTTCGCGTTTTTTCAGACGCATGGCGATCGCGTCTAATAAATCCTCATTACTAAAGGGCTTAATCAAATAATCATCAGCCCCTAAATTCATGCCATAACGTTGATCCTGACGAGTCCCTTTCGCCGTTAGGAAAATAAAAGGAATCACCCGCGTCACCGGGTTTTGTTGCAGATAATTTAAAACCCCGTAGCCGTCTAATTCCGGCATCATTACATCACAAATAATCAGATCCGGGGGGTGATTTTGGGCCAGTTCAATTCCTTCCAGACCATTTTGTGCTTCGAGTACCTCAAAATCTTCCAATGTCAAGAGTTCCGAAATCAACTCACGGATTGGTGTTTCATCTTCTATGATGAGGATAGTAGTCATGGTTGGGGATGAGAATAATTAAGCTAACAAAGGTCAAAACTTCAGGATGGTTAACGGACACTGGACGGGGTGGTGAGAACAAGATAACGGTCTAAAGTCAGTGAAATAACGTAAGTAAAGAGGATAGGGTAGCAACCCTTCTTTAGTGTAATTGTAAGCTGTAGCTTCTTTGGGATTTTCTGCAAATTTCCGCAAAATTGTTAATTTTTTGGCCGGTGCTCCCCCTGTTGATAGGCGAAATACACCGCTTCTAGCAATGCTTCAGCAGGGATGTCTATTTTAAGATCTTCCTGGGCCAGTTGGGTTTGTAAGGGTTGGGCTAACTGTTGGCTTAATCGTTGTCGGGCGGGGGGGAGGAGTTCGCGCCGGCGTTCCAGATAGGCCCGGATTTTAGCAAAGTCTTCGGGGGTTAACTGCTGGAGCATCGTCGTCGTCTGGAGGCTTTGGGCCAAGGCTTGGCGATCGCCTGTGATCTGAAGGGCAATATGGCGATGATGTTCAGGCTTTTCTTGAATGACGAGGGTGCCGGCGACCCAATCCCCTAAGCGTTTTTCCTGACGGGTAAAAATAATCAGCATCATGCCGATATAAAACCAATCATCCAGGGGACGCAGAAGGGCGCGGAGGGTGGCCTGGGTTAGACCAATGGGGCGGCCATTATTGCGGATCACACGGGTTTTGAGGTAGCGTTTGCCGGGGGTTTGGCCCTGCCAGAGGGTTTCAAAAAAGACAAAGTACCCGACAAAACAACTAAAGACCAGCAATAATTGCATGGCTAATAACCATTGACTGAGGCGATCGCCCCCCACGATTTGATGAAGTTGCAGAACTTCCCACAAAAAGTAATAGAGTAGGCCCCACAGCAACATCAACAGGATCAGGAAAAGACCTAACACCAGATAATCAATCAACAGGGCATAGGCACGATTCCCAATACCGGCCAGGGTAAATTCCAGTTCGACACTTTCCGGCGTTTCGAGGGAAAAATGATTAAATAGGGGCATGGTTCTCGCTGTGAGAGTCGGGCATTTCCGCTATTTTAAAGGCTCTTTTCCAATTTTATGGTTTCCGATCAGTCTCTGTCGCTCTCCTTAACGCAACTGCAACAAAGCCTACGGGCGGGACAACGATCCCTAGGGGATTGGACGGGGGGAGAATGGGCCGTTTCTGCGGTACCGGGGGCGGGCAAGTCCCATAGTTTATCGGTGGCGGCGGCGATCGCCATTGCTCGTCATCAACTGCAACCGCAACGTCAATTATTAATTGTTACCTTTACCCGGTCAGCCGGGGCGGCCATTAAAAGCAAAATTAAAGAACGCCTGAAGGAATTGTCGTTACCCACCCTGGGATTTGCCGTGCAGACGATCCATAGCTTGGCCTTACAAATTGCCGGTCGTCATCCCGAACTATCCGGCTATGATTTAGAGCGCATTTCATTAATTAATGACTATCAAAAACAGCGTTTAATGAAAGAGAGTGTGGAAAATTGGCTCAAAAAGGAACCCGATCGCTTTCAATTCTTAGTAGAAACAGGGGAATTTGATGGGGAAGAAACGGAACGATTGCGTCGTCAGTCCGTCCTGCGATCGGAGGTTTTACCCAGTTTAACGGCAACGGTGGTGAAAGAAGCCAAAAGTTCGGGGTTATCTCCCCAAGCTCTTCAGGAATTAAGTGCCTTAGCTCCCGATGGGATTCTGGCGATCGCCGCCGGTTTATATGGCGAATACCAAACCCTAATGACCAGCAAAAATTGGTTTGATTACGATGACATGATTTTAGGAGCCTTAAAGGTTTTAAATCACCCCCAACTCTGTGAACAATGGCAACGACAAATTTTTGGGGTGTTTGAAGATGAAGCCCAGGATTCTAGTCCCCTTCAAGCCCAGTTAATTAACCGATTGGCTTACGATCCCGTCACAGAACAAACCCATTTAATTCGCGTGGGCGATCCCAATCAAGCCATTAATTCTACTTTTACTCCTGCCGATCCCCTTTATTTCCAGGGGTTTTGTCAACGGTGCGAACAACAAGGAAAATTTACCACCATGGATCAAGCCGGTCGTAGTCATTTATCCATCATCCGAGCGGCTAATTTTATGGTGCAATGGGTTAATCAGGCGATCGCTCAATCCCTTAAGATTTCTCCTGATTTACGAGCGGAACTTAACCCGGTCATTCCCTTTCGTCTCCAAGCGATTCAGCCTGTTTCGCCCGGAGATCCCCAACCCAATCCCATCGTTTCCGGTCAGACGGTGGAATTACGGGAACCAGAGGATATTTTTCAGTCCGTTCAACTGATTAAAACCCAGGCGATCGCCCTGTTAAAAGCCAATCCCCAGCACAATGCCGCCATTTTAGTCCGTGAACACCGTCAAGCCCATTTTGTGGCCAGTCAATTAGAGGATCTAACCAAACAACATCACATCCGTCTCTATGAAGTGGGAGCCAGCGATCGGGTGCATCAAATTCCCAAGGAAATTCTTAGCCTTTGCCAATTCCTTGACCGTCCCCACTCTCCCGATCTCTTAAAAAATGCCCTAGACATTTTACAAAAAAAAGAACTCATCCCCACCCAGGATTTAAACGCTTTAGCCCTCTACCCCGAAAAATTTTTATATCCCAGTTCCCTAGAACCCAAGACCCCCAATATTGTCAATATTGCCCGAAATAGTTGTCGTCAACTCCTGCAAGCTAAACTGGATTTACCGCCTTATCACTTAATTACCTTTCTGGGCAGTTTTTTAAACTATGACGGTTCCCAAATGGCGACTTTACACAAACTTTCCGAGCAAATTCAGCCGCCCACTCAACCCAGTCCTAGCCTAAAAAGTATCATTACGGCTCTCCAGGAGATTGTTAACGCTGATCGCTTTGAAGGCGTGGAAGAAGACGGTGAAGAAATTTATACCCGTCCCCAACAAATTACCATTATGACCATGCACAAAGCCAAGGGCTTAGATTGGGATTATGTCTTTTTACCTTTTTTACAAAGTGATACGATTCCCGGTAGTTTTTGGGTTCCTAACGGGGCTAAATTTTTGGGAGATTACACCCTGCCGGAAGTGGCTCGCGCCCAAATTCGTACTGCCGTTCATCATCAATATTTACAGCAAACCCCCGTCACCCAATTACCCGATCCCCTCACCGCCTGGGAGCAAGCCCAACATCTCAAACGAGCGGAAGAATATCGCCTTTTGTATGTCGCCATGACCCGTGCAAAACGATTACTGTGGTTAAGTGCTGAACGTCTAGTGCCATTTTCCTGGAGTACCTATCATCCCCAAACCAATCCGAAACTAGAGGAGAAAACCCCCTGTCC
>JAYKIP010000099.1:0-7781 GCA_035286205.1 Merismopediaceae cyanobacterium | reverse complement strand
AGGGCAAACGCATCTAAATTCTAGACTCCTTATCCGATAAGACTTTCAGCGTTTCAGAAAAATCAACCATGATCTCGGAAACCCTTATCCAGCCTACCTTTCACAAATAAGATGCGTTCGCCCTATTTAGATGGAGCCTATTCTCGACGAATCAATATTCAACATCGTCTAGTTTATGAAGTTATCGAGTCGGAGCATCAAATCAAAATTATACGAATGTGGACACATTATGAATAACCCATACTTTAAAACAGAAAAAATCGTTAAATCCTAATTAATCTCATCACCCCATCATCACATAAAATTAATCCCATGCAACTAGAAAACTATGTTGAATTTTTAGCCGAAGATGATATTCGATTAAAAGGTCATCGTATCGGGATTGAAGACATTTTAAAATATTACTTAAAGGGTTATTCTCCCGAAGAAATTTTATCCGAACTTCCGAGCCTAAACCTAGAGAAAATTATTGAAACAAGCAAAAACTCGGAAATTAGAAGAGAATTTAATGAAACCATAAAAATCACTTCCTAGTTAGGAAGCCTTAAACACACCGATTGAAGATTGCAACGAGAACTTAAAAGCCTCAAACGACGATTGACGAGAAAAACGCCTAGATATTATGTACTACAGAATCCGTGACTCAATCCAGGGCGATCGCCGTAGGGACAACCGAGACAGCCCCCCAGACATCCCAGAAGGATTCTCGCAAAAATTCATCCTGCCGATCCCCAGAGGTGATAGGCTATAACATGGCAAATTTCATAAAAACTTAACAGTTCTCCTGTCGCCAAAATTACAGTAAATTCCTAGACAACTCAGCATGGTAGCCGTACAAGAAGCAACTAACGTTGGCAAAATTACCCAGATTATTGGCCCCGTCGTGGATGCCCGTTTCCCCAGTGGTAAACTGCCCCGTATTTATAACGCCCTCAAAGTTCAAGGCAAAAATGCCGCCGGTCAAGATGTGGCCGTCACCTGTGAAGTGCAACAACTTCTAGGAGATAACCAAGTGCGAGCCGTCGCCATGAGTACCACCGATGGTCTGGTGCGTGGCATGGACATCGTAGATACGGGTGCGCCCATTAACGTTCCTGTCGGCAAATCTACCCTGGGACGGATTTTCAACGTATTAGGGGAACCCGTAGATGAGAAAGGCCCCGTTAACATCACCGAAACCTTCCCCATTCACCGTCCCGCGCCTAAACTCACCGACCTGGAAACAAAACCCAAAGTGTTTGAAACCGGGATCAAAGTAATTGACCTACTCACTCCCTACCGTCAGGGCGGCAAAATCGGTCTCTTCGGTGGAGCCGGTGTCGGTAAAACCGTGATCATGATGGAATTGATCAACAACATCGCCATTCAACACGGTGGTGTATCCGTATTTGGCGGCGTAGGGGAACGCACCCGCGAAGGGAATGACCTCTACAACGAAATGATCGAATCCAAAGTAATTAACCCCGATAATCCCGAAGAATCGAAGATTGCCCTGGTTTACGGTCAGATGAACGAACCCCCTGGGGCCAGAATGCGCGTCGGTCTGTCGGCGTTAACCATGGCTGAGTATTTCCGGGATGTTAACAAACAAGACGTACTGCTCTTCATTGACAACATTTTCCGCTTTGTGCAAGCCGGTTCTGAAGTATCGGCTCTCTTAGGTCGGATGCCCTCTGCCGTAGGTTATCAGCCCACCCTAGGCACAGACGTAGGGGATTTACAAGAGCGGATTACCTCCACCAAAGAAGGTTCCATTACCTCAATTCAAGCGGTCTATGTGCCTGCGGATGACTTAACTGACCCCGCTCCTGCAACCACCTTTGCCCACTTAGACGGAACCACCGTGTTATCTCGTGGTTTAGCCGCTAAAGGCATTTATCCGGCGGTTGATCCCCTGGATTCCACTAGCACCATGCTCCAGCCCTCCATCGTGGGTGAGGAACATTACGCAGTGGCCCGGACAGTTCAATCTACTCTGCAACGCTATAAAGAGTTACAGGATATTATTGCTATTCTCGGTTTAGATGAATTGTCGGAAGAAGACCGTTTAACCGTTGACCGCGCCCGTAAAATTGAGCGTTTTCTGTCTCAGCCCTTCTTCGTGGCGGAAGTATTCACCGGCTCTCCTGGTAAATATGTCACCCTCGAAGACACCATCAAAGGTTTCCAAGCAATTTTAGGCGGGGAATTAGACAGCTTACCGGAACAAGCCTTCTACATGGTCGGTAACATTGATGAAGTGAAAGCCAAAGCGGAAAAACTCAAAGGCTAACGAACAGCTAAAGGTTAATGGATAGTTGATAGTGGATAATTGATAATGTCAAGCGGAGAAACTTCGGTTAATTGACCCAAGTTAAAACCTTAACATTTTTAAAAATCCCTATCAATTATCAATTATTCATTGTTAATTATTAATTAAAATCATGACATTAACAGTACGGGTAATTACCCCTGACCGGGTAGTGTGGGATGATACGGTACAGGAAGTCATTCTTCCCAGTACAACAGGACAATTAGGAATTTTAACCAATCACGCTCCCCTCTTAACCGCCCTGGAGACTGGGGTTATGCGAGTTCGTCCCGGTAAAGACTGGAAAAATATTGCCGTGATGGGCGGGTTTGCTGAAGTCGAAAATAACGAGGTTAAAGTTCTCGTCAACGGAGCCGAAGTTGGTGACAATATTGACAAGGAAGCGGCTCGTGCAGATTATACGGCGGCTCAAGCCAAGTTAGATGAAGCAAATCGTTTAGGGGATAAACCCAAGCAATTACAAGCCACTCAGGCATTAAAAAAGGCTCGTGCGCGTTTACAGGCGGCGGGTGGCTCGGCCAATTAAGGCGATCAGTTTTAACCTCCTGTTGATTTTTCCCCCTCTGGGGGTTTTTTTGTTTTTTTCTGGGTTGTTGATAATATTCTTAATTCTTGATGAACAAAGGCGATCGCCGGGGAAGGATTGCGCTATTTTTAAGCTTAGAGACTAAACCGCAAGCAAATTTATGGTAGCCATCCTCGAAAACCCCTTCCGTGTGGGTCTGCGTCAAGAAAGAACTCCCGAACCGCTCATCCTTATTATTTTTGGGGCATCGGGTGACCTCACCCAACGGAAACTTGTGCCCGCGATCTACCAGATGAAACGGGAACGTCGTTTACCCCCCGAATTAACCGTTGTTGGCTTTGCCCGCCGGGATTGGAGTCACGACACCTTCCGTCAACAGATGCGTCAAGGCATCGAAGAATTTTCTGATGGGGTAGGCAGTGAAGACCTCTGGAATGAATTTGCCCAGGGACTCTTCTATTGTTCGGGGGACATGGACGACCCGGACAGTTATCAAAAACTGAAGGATTTTCTCGCAGAACTGGATGAAAAACGGGGGACAAGAGGCAATCGTGTCTTTTATCTGGCCGTTTCCCCCAAATTCTTTCCCCCAGGTATTAAACAACTGGGAGCCGCCGGGATGTTAGCCGATCCCATTAAAACCCGCATCGTCATTGAAAAACCCTTTGGCCGCGATCTCAGTTCCGCCCAAATTCTCAACCGCATTGTCCAATCCGTCTGCAAAGAAGAACAGGTTTATCGCATTGACCATTACCTGGGCAAAGAAACCGTGCAGAATCTTTTGGTGTTCCGGTTTGCCAATGCCATCTTTGAACCGATCTGGAATCGGCAATTTGTGGATCATATTCAAATTACCGTTGCGGAAACCGTTGGAGTTGAAGAGCGGGCCGGTTACTATGAAACGGCGGGAGCCTTACGAGACATGGTGCAAAATCACCTGATGCAACTCTTTTGTCTAACAGCCATGGATCCCCCCAATGCGATTAACGCCGACAGTATCCGCAATGAAAAGGTTAAGGTACTTCAGGCAACCCATCTCGCCGATCCGAATAATTTAGGGTTATCGGCCGTGCGGGGTCAATATAAAGCCGGCTGGATGAAAGGAAAGGCCATTCCGGGGTATCGAGAGGAATCAGGGGTCAATCCCAACTCCACGACTCCCACCTTTGTCGCCATGAAATTTCTGGTGGATAATTGGCGATGGCAAGGGGTTCCCTTTTATTTACGCACTGGTAAGCGGATGCCCAAGCGCGTGAGTGAAATTGCGGTGCAGTTCCGGGATGTGCCATTGTTAATTTTCCAGTCGGTTGCCCATCAAGCCAATCCCAATGTGCTGAGTTTACGCATTCAACCCAATGAGGGTATTTCCCTGCGTTTTGAAGCGAAAATGCCCGGAGCCGAATTACGAACCCGCACGGTGGAAATGGATTTTAGCTATGGGTCTTCCTTTGGGGTGGTGACGGCCGACGCTTACCATCGCTTGTTATTGGATTGTATGTTGGGGGATCAAACCCTCTTTACCCGTGCCGATGAGGTAGAAGAAGCCTGGCGAGTAGTTTCTCCGGCCCTGGCGGCCTGGGATGCCCCTAGTGAGCCTGGAGCGATTCCCCTTTACGAAGCAGGTACCTGGGAACCGGCTGAAGCGGAACAACTCCTGAATCAGGATGGTCGTCGTTGGCGGCGATTGTAAGCTTAAGCTTGTGTCCTGGCAACTGTCCCTAGCCATTTTCTTAGTTTTCCCGCCCAGGCTGAGGATTTTTTTCCCCATAGACTGCTTGAATTTGATTGAGAAAATAGGTTTCCTGCTCCGTATATTGTAGGGAACGGGCTAGGGCCAGGGCCTGCTGGTAGGCCACTAAAGCGGGATCGTATTGCTTGGCGGTGCGGTAGAGTTGGGCAATTTGCTCGTAGGTTTTCATTAAGCCGTAGTAATTATAGGATTGCTGTTCAACGCGGAGTAATTTTTGATAAATTTGCAAAGCGTAATTGGGTTGCTGATAGGTTTGGTAAAGATTGGCTAATTTTTTGAGGGCTAAGCCGGCGGCCCCAAATTGTTGCAGTGACCAGGCAATACTGTAGGCAGATTGATAATTTTGGCTGGCTTTTTCCGATTGTTTGAGTTTTTCGTAGTCGTCCCCCAGAGCGATTTTTAAATCAGCTACCAGGTCTAATTTCTGGTCTTTGATGTGGCGTTGCACTAATTGTTCTTTAATCCGCACAGCATTTTCCGGTTCGGCGGCCTGTTGATAAATCCTGGCGAGTTTTTGCAGATAAATTCCTTCTAAGTAGGCATTTTTTCGCGCCTGGGCCCTCGCCAATAAATCCTCATAAATGATCGCCGCGTTGGGATAGTCAAATTTTGCCAGATATAATTCCCCTAATACCCCTAGGGCCTGTTCTTCGGCTTTGAGATTTTTTTGTTGACGGGCATTGGCGGCTAGGCCCTGGTGAACGGCGATCGCCTCATCCAAACTCCGCATCCGTTGATAGGCTGTGGCCAGGGCGGTTAAAACCTCTGGGGTTAAGGGAGCGCGACTCTGCTCTTCCTGTTTCACCACTTCCAAGCGTTTTTGTATCCGGAGAACATCTTCCTTGCGAGACTTTTCCCAGGCAATCCCCCCCACTCGACCCAGGGCATCAATCTCGGCGAGGGTTCCCAAACTGCGTCTGCCCCGTAACTCCCGATACCAGACCGTAAAGGCCGCCTCATCCTGACCTTGCTGGGATAATTCCTGACCCTGTTGATGGAGTTGATCCAGGGCTTGGGTTAACCGTCGTCGTTGGAAGGAAGAAAGGGGGACACTATTGGGAATGAGCGGATCGGGCGGGAAAAAACTGGTATCGAGGGGATCAATTTCCGTTGGAGCCGGTTTCGGCGGAGTGACCGTTTGCATGGGGGGTAACGTCGCGACAATCATGGCGTTGGCCCTAGCCTGGCGGTTTCCTCCAAAACTATCCGCCCACAGCAGACCGCAAGCACAGATCAATAACAGAGAAACACGAGAAAAGGGCGGCATAAGGACTAACTGGATGGCGAGATTACCCAAACTTGCTTAAAATCCTAGCACAGAGCCTCTTTCCTTTCGGGAGCAATCGCCATGGTGCGTCAACTGTTAATTGCGAGTCTTCTTTGGTTGGTCTGTTGCGGTTGTGGGAGTGATTGGATCGCATCCCAGGCGGCCGAACGGCTATTTTTACCGTTGAGTCTCGATTTTTTAGGGGAATATCAGTTACCCAAACAAACCCTAGCCGATATGCCAGTGGGAGGACTATCCGGCTTAACCTATGACCGTAACCGCGATCGCTTCTATGCCATTAGCGACGACCGTAAAAATCCCCGTTTTTACACACTGAAACTAGAGATTGATCCAGATTCCCCACCGGCCCGCCTGCAAGCCGTCACCGTAGAAGCCGTGACCTTACTCAAAGATGCCCAGGGAAATCCCTACCCGACGCATACCGTTGATGGAGAAGGCATTGCTTTCACCCCTAGAGAAACCCTATTTGTAGCCAGTGAAGGGGATAATCGTCGTCAAATCTTGCCCTTTATTGGGGAATTTGAGCCATCCACCGGTAATTTACAGGACTATTTACCCCTACCCCAACGGTTTTTACCCGAAGGAAACAAGCCCACCCAGGGCATTCAGAATAATCTCGGTTTTGAAGCCCTAGCGGTAGCCGCCACCAGTACCCTGAAAGATGACCCCTTTCGCCTCTTTACTGCCGTTGAAAATTCCCTTATTCAAGACCGTCATCCGGAAAAAGTGAGCAAAAATCCACCGCTTCGTTTTCTCCATTATGTGATCAATGCGATCGGGGAGCCGGTGCTAGTGGGGGAAAATTTATATGTTCTTGATCCCATGCCCGCCGGTACGGTTTCCCAGGGATTAAGCGATATTGCCACCCTAGACCGGGAAGGGTATTTTATTAGTCTGGAACGAGATTTTGGGTTAGGCGGTTTTGGCGCAAAATTATTTCAAGTGATCAATGCCAACGCCACCGATACCAGTCAAGTCAGCAGTTTTCAGGACGGAACCACCGGCTTAATTCCTCTGAAAAAGCAACTGTTATTAGATTTAAGTACTTTAAAGATTGACCTCGATAATCTGGAGGGTCTGGCCTTTGGCCCCCATCTCGCAGATGGTAGTCCGACCCTATTATTAGTGAGTGATGATAATTTTCGAGAGGAGCAAATTACCCAATTTCTCCTATTTCGAGTGAACCGCCATTCTGTTAGGGCCACAAACCTTGGGGAACCGGTTTAACTTTGGCTTGTCCCAACCGGCGATCGCCTCGTCAGTAAAACAGGACGTTAAATCAGTTCCAATTCCGTTTCGCGAAAGTGCGCTCGAAAGGATTTTGTCCCGTCTAATTTGACAACCACAGGAAGATTGGCACTAATCGGACGACCTTGCCATTCCGTCAAGATGCTAACGATTTCCCCTTCCATGCCCTTTATGTCATAAGCTTCTTTTTTGTGTAAGGGATGATGGTAAACAATCACAGAGGCACTGACTCGAACGCGATCGCCAATTTTCATAGATACTTACTCGACTTAACGACTCTTGGAGATTTGTTGTAGGATTTTACCGGCAGGCCATTGCCCATCCCAGTATTAAGCCTTATTATTGTGACACAGGTGTGGCCTCTCCGAAACAGACGAGAGGAGAACATTTTGAGCGGTAATGGGCGGTAATGAACGGTTAGCAGTCCCTAGCCCGCTTGGATTGAGTGACCCTGGTGGGCAAAAAGTCAGCCATCAACGAAAATAATGAAAATTAAGAGCCTGAACGGCCTAGATCGGTTGCTGTCAATGGTATAATCAGAAACGCTGATTTTTAGAAATGAGATTATTGGTTCTATTCTATGGCTAAAAAATCCATGATTGAACGCGATAAGCGTCGCAGTCGTTTAGTTGACAAGTATGCCGATAAACGGGCGGCA
>JAYKIP010000098.1:0-6052 GCA_035286205.1 Merismopediaceae cyanobacterium | reverse complement strand
TGCCCTCAAGTTTGCCCTCAAGTTTGCCCTCAAGTTTACCTCTAAGCAAACCTCGCTGTTCCCCCTCCTGTAGAATCTCTTGATAAATAGCGGATTCCTTCATAATTTCACTCCTTAAAATTGTTTTAATCAGTTCAGGTTTTAGAATCAGTCCGCCAAACACTGAACTTGCTGTCATTAGATTGGCTTTAACTTGATTGTCGCTAATGGTCTCCAAAACCGCCGCAACTTGTCTCAATTTTAATATAGGGTCAGAAGTTTGAGTCAATATTGCGAGGGGCAGTAAACCTTGACTTTTCAAAAATAAATCTGAGGATTGTTCCCAAAGACGAATGACTCGATAGCGGTGAAGGGTCTCTCCCACTTGAAAACTATCCTGATAGACCAAGGTAGAATTGGTGGGTTTTAAGTAAATCACAAACTGGTACATCGTTTTAGTCGGAAAACGACGATAAACCCTGACGCGATAATCCAGCATCCGAAACCCCATCGTCTTATCCGGTTCAGTCTGAAATTCTAGGTGTAAAACCAAATCTTCTGACTGCTCCAAGATCAGGGAATCCGCACGAATCGGTTCCAAAGATAATTCCGTTGGACTCAGTTTGGTCAGTTTAACGGGACGACCCAGCAACCAAGTGGCATAATCTTCAGGAAAGGACTCGGCAAGAAACTTACAAACGTTATCAATCATAGACAAATTTTAACATTGCTCGCCCAATAATTGATAGTGCGATCGCCGCTCTTGTAGGGTACGTTTCTTGACGTACCTTTTTGTTTTTAATTATGATAAATCTATAATTATCATACGTTTTTGTTCTAGTGAGATCGCCATTGCTATAGCATAGCTTATCTTGTTTCTAAGCCTTACACCATAACTCTTTCCAACTTTGATCAGGCGATACCAGTGCTGTTGAGATGGGGCTTGAGATACTCCCGAAGGAAGGGGTTAAGAGATCGTCATTGTCCCTTGACTGACTAACACCGAGGCTCCTCCCACCGCGATCGCCTGGATCACCTGGTTAACTCGTTGTACCTTAATCGTTAAATGACTAGGGCGACCCATCAGCCTTCCCTGTTCCCCGTGCCAAACCCATTGACCATCCCCGACTTGTCGTTGGGCGAAATACCCTCCCAGGGCCGTGGCGGCGGAACCGGTGGCCGGATCTTCCGGAACCCCTAATCCCGGTGCAAACATCCGGGCATGAAAATCCAGACCGGGAACCGTAGAATCCAGAGTAAACAGATAAAGGGAGGAGGCCCAATAATCCCTTAAAAACTTTTCCCAAAGGTCTAACTTAAGACGGGCTTGGTTAAGGGCTTGCTGATCCGACAACGGGATAAACAAAAAGGGTAAACCACAGGAAACCGCCTGGGGA
Source organism: Merismopediaceae cyanobacterium (assembly GCA_035286205.1). GTDB lineage: Bacteria > Cyanobacteriota > Cyanobacteriia > Cyanobacteriales > Microcystaceae > Woronichinia. The sequence continues at coordinate 4,676 of JAYKIP010000098.1, read as the reverse complement.
TAATATTTCCCGGACAGGATTTGAGTAGGCTGTAGGGATAATAATTCGGCCAGAATAGGAATCGCCGGTGGTTCGGGGCCAAATTCCGGCAGTTGGGCCGCCCTCAGTTCACTGTAAATCGGTTGACCAGCTTGACTGTGGATGGTGACAGGAACTAACCCAACGCCTTCTTCCAAATAGATGGTGGTTTCCGCATCAACCAGGGGAATTTCCGCGATCGCCGCCAATACAAAAGCGGTACCGATGGTGGGATGGCCAGCAAAGGGCAATTCTGCCTGGGGCGTAAAAATCCGCAAGCGTCGGGTTCCCTGGGGCGTGGTAGGGGGAAACACAAACACCGTTTCCGAATAGTTAATTTCCGCCGCAATTTTTTGCATCAGGTCAGGGGTTAAGCTGTCCGCCTGGGGAAAAACGGCGAGAGGATTCCCCCCAAAAATTTGATTTGTGAAGACATCGGCGGTATAAAAGGCATAGTTCATCATTGTTGTTCCGTCAGTATTGTTTCTATTGTCAGGTATTCCTGTGGCTAAGGTTGTTTTAGAAAATATCTATAAAAGTTTTCCCAAATTCGACGGCAAAAAGGGCCAGAACGCCCAGACCGTCACCGTGTTGCGGGGCATTAACCTCGAAATTCAAGACGGGGAATTTATGGTGTTGGTGGGCCCGTCCGGTTGTGGGAAAAGTACGTTACTACGACTCTTAGCGGGTTTGGAAACGGCCACCGGGGGCAATCTCTACGTCGGCGATCGCCTGGTTAATCAGGTTCCACCCAAAGCTAGGGACATTGCGATGGTCTTTCAAAGTTATGCCCTGTATCCCCATCTCACAGTCTATGACAATATCGCCTTTGGACTACGACGGATGAGCCAATCCTCCGTTAAAAATACCTGGGCAGAGCGTACCCTAACCGGTATGACCCGTGCTTTACCTGCCTCTCTCCAATACCGTTCTCCCGCCGAAAAAGCCATTGCCCACCAGGTCAGGGAAGTGGCCGCCCGCCTCCAAATTGATCAATTACTGGATCGCTTACCCAAGCAATTATCCGGGGGACAAAAACAACGGGTAGCCCTCGGCCGAGCGATCGCCCGCAATCCCCAGGTGTTTCTGATGGATGAGCCATTATCCAATCTGGATGCCAAATTACGGGCCGAAACCCGCAGTCAAATCGTCAAATTACAGCGACAGTTGGGTATTACCACCATCTATGTGACCCACGATCAAACGGAAGCCATGACCATGGGCGATCGCATTGCGGTGATGTACCAGGGGGAAATCCAACAGTTAGCCCCACCTCTCGAACTCTATAACCGGCCCGCCAATCGGTTTGTGGCCGAATTTATCGGTTCGCCGCCCATGAACTTCTTCACTTTAACAGTGGAATCGGCCCAAGAGCTACGCCATCCCCAATTCCAGTTAACCCTGCCCCCGGTCTGGCAAGAATACGTTAGCCCTTACCCTGGCCGCGACTTAATTTTAGGAGTCCGGCCTGAAGATTTTTCCTTGGCAGCCCCCGGCCCTGACCATCTTCAGGTACAGGTGGATCTCGTCGAAGCCCTGGGCAATGAAACCTATCTACTGGTTCACCTAGTCACTGACCCCGAACAATCCCTACAAATTCGCATTCCCCCCAATCGCTCGGTTAAACTGGGGGATACTCTCTGGTTGGCGATCGCCCTAGATAAAATTCATTTATTTGATGCCAAAACGGAACAGGCCATCAATCAACGTTAACCGGTCTTTCCCTGCTTTTTTTGATTGCTACTCCTCCATGATCTTAAAAAATCGTTTAACCCAATTCACCGCCCAACCCATTGATAAAGCCGCCCTCTCCCTCATTGGTGTCTTAACCGGGGTGATCGCCGTTTTAGCCGGTGGGAATGTGCTGTGTGGACAATCCGAAAATTGTTGGTTAGCCAATCGTCCCAAAGTGTCCCATTTTAGTTGGCAAGATCGAGAAATTGGGGCCACAGATCGCGCCTTTATCCTCACCTTTGACCGCCCCATGGATAAGGCCAGTGTCGAAAAAAATCTGACCATTAATCCATCATTGCCAGGTAAAATTAGTTGGGCCGGTCGCAAAATGGCTTATACCTTGACCCGTCCCGTTCCCTATGGGGAAAAGTACCAATTAGACCTGGCCAAGGCACGAGAACATTTTTATGGAAATGACCGCCAAGGACAAAAAATGCAACCCTTCCAAGGCAATTTCCAGAGCCGCGATCGCGCCTTTGCCTATATTGGTACCCAGGGAGTAGAAGCCGGGCGACTCATTTTTTATAACTTAACGCAACAGAAAAAGACGATTCTAACGCCCTCTGGTTTGAATGTTATTGATTTTAAATTTTACGATAACGGTAAAGCGATTTTATTTTCTGCCGCCGACAAAAGTTTAGGCTTTGATGGATTAAGACAACTGCAACTTTATCGCTTACCGATTAGCTTAAATCCTGCTTATTTTTCTGATACTAAACCCACCCTCATTTTAGATAATAAAGACTATCAAAATAATCAATTTGATGTGACAGCCGATGGCGAAACGTTGGTGGTGCAACGCATTAACCGTCAGAATCCAGGGGACTTTGATCTATGGATGGTGAAGGAAAAACAGGAACCTCAACCCATGAAGGTGACCGGCGGTGACTTTAAAATTGCCCCGGATAGTCAAAGTTTGGCGATCGCCAGGGGAGAAGGCATCAGTATTTTACCCCTACAACCGGAGGGCAAACCCCTCGACTTTTTACCAAAATTTGGTCAACTTTTAAACTTTTCCCCCGATGGCACGGCGGCGGCGGTGATTAACTACAATACCGACAGTGCCCAAAAACGCTATCAACGTTCCCTGTTTTATGTCAATAATCAGGGTCAACAACGGGAATTATTCCGCACCGAAGGTTCCATTTTAAGCTGTCAATTTACCAGTGATAATCGTCAACTCTACTGTTTATTAACGGAATTATTGCCAGGGGAATCCTATCAAGAACGTCCCTACTTTGCCCAAATTGATGTGAAGACGGGGAAAGTTACGCCCCTGGTGGCCCTCGCGGACTATCAAGACACCAAAATTAGCCTAGCTCCCGATGGCTTAGGAATCCTCTTTGATCAAGTGGTGGTCAGCCAAGATAATCAAAATAACAGCAGTTTAACCACGGCCTCCGGTAGTACGGTGGTGAGTGGCAAATTATGGTTATTAATTCCGCCGACGACTCCCGGTAAATTACCGGAATTGCAGGAATTACCCCTAGTAGGTTTCCGGCCGCAGTGGCTACCCTAGCAGTTTACCGGTGGGATGGGCATCTTGCCTGTCAGTCAAAATAGAGAGGTTTCCCTAGGGAACTTTTAAGATTGTTTTTGGGCACTTTCATGCCAATCCTTTAAGAGAAATTGGGAGACGCTGGCCAGACTAAAGAAAATCACAATGCCGAGAAGCGTAACCAAGAGGAGAGCCGCAAACATTTTGGGAATTTCGAGATTATAGCCAGCAATTAAAATTTGATAAGCAATGCCGGAATTGGCTCCCCCACTCCCGGCTACAAATTCCGCCACCACGGCCCCGATTAAGGCCAGGCCGCCACTAATGCGTAAGCCCGCGAGAAAATAGGGTAAGGCACTGGGTAAACGCAGGTAAATCAGGGTTTGCCAGGGAGAGGCTTGATAGAGTTTAAATAAATCGCGTAAATTACTGGCGGCACTACTTAACCCCACCAGGGTGTTACTAATAATCGGAAATAGAGCGGCAATCCAGGCACAGACCACCAACGCCAAAAAGGTATTACTTCGGAGCCAAATAATAATTAAAGGGGCGATCGCCGCCAGGGGAACCGTTTGTAAAACAATGACGTAGGGATATAAACTTTTCTCCAGCCAGGAACTTTGGGCCATGACCATGGCGATGGCTAACCCGGAAATTGTCGCCGCCAAAAACGCACAGATTGTAATCTTAAACGTTGTCCCCAGGGCGGGTAACAGGACAGGACTATCCTGAATCAGGGTTTTAAAAATCGTTAGAGGCCCTGGCAATAAATACACCGGGGTCTGGGTAACGCGCACGCCCACTTCCCAAACCGTTAGGACAATTAGCCCAATGGCGATCGGTGCCAGAATTTCAAGGGATTTCTGCTTAGAGAGCATTGACCCAGTTTCTAAATATGTTAATTAAGTTAGTTAATACCCCCAAGGGAATTCGAATCCCTGTCGCCTCCGTGAAAGGGAGGTGTCCTAGGCCTCTAGACGATGGGGGCAGATTTTTGTCTGCTGTCATTTCAGACCTTTATTAATATAGCGAGAAGTTTTGAGGGTGTCAACTATTTCGCGCCGTTTTGGGGAAAATTTTTCAGACAATTTTTGGGAAACCGGTTAGCGCACCCCCTCCCGCCATTGATTTAACTGGGCTTGTACCCTCGCATCGAGGCGATTTCCCAGAAACCGTCCCTGGGGTTGGCGGCGATCGCGTTGGTGACGATACACTTGACGACTACTGGAAGAAAGACTCTGGGCCAGGCTGTTGGCGGACATCCATTCGGCTCCGTAGCCCAAGACCGTCAATTGTTGATCGCGATCGGAGGTGGCCACAATTAACCGTTGAGGTGAGAGTTTTTCCTGACGAAAGAACGTGGCGCAGTATTTTTCGATATAGGTATCTGCCGTTTGCTTCCATGCGGTGAAATGCACCGAAAGGT